>NZ_JBDNLG010000032.1:0-26475 GCF_047718355.1 Ethanoligenens sp. | reverse complement strand
GAGCGTACAGGCTGACGAGCAGCAGCATCCCCAGCACGCAGGCGATCAAAATCTTGGCGGCTGTATCCACATACATTTCCCCGGAACGGGCGCGGACGGCGCGGACGCAGAGGGTTTCCGCGCCGTTTTTGACTTTGACGGCGGTGCGGATAACAGCGGACTTCATTTTCTGAAACATGGAATCTCCTTTGGTCGCGGTGAATGCGGACAGGCGGGCATCACCCCTTTCAAAGCAGAGTATCTATGGCAACCGGCAGCGCCGGAAATTGTTATGCTTGAAAGAACACCTGCACGCTGTTCCAGATCATGGTGCCAAACAAAATCGCGTAGAGCACCAACATAGAACCGAGCATTGCAAGGCTCGCGGGGCGCAGCTCATCCGGGCGTTTGGCCGCCTCGGCTTTCAGACGGTTCCACTCCCATTCGCGGAGCTGCACATCCAGCCCATCGAGATACACCTGCATGTCCTCGCCTTTGTCGATTCCGATGAGCGCCCGACAGAGGGCCGAGGCGTGGTCACTGGAAAGGCGGGATTCGAAGCGGTTTAAGGCGATTTCCCGATCTCCGGTTGCCATATCCGCAATCAGGATGTCCAGCTCCTTGCGCATGGCAGGCCCGGCCACATGCCGGTAGCGGTCGAGGACGTAATACACGTCCGGGCTGCCCGCTTCGGCGTCCAGCCCCCGATGAACGGCGTCGGTCAATTTCGGCAGCTCGTCGGCCAGCTCTGCCCGATACGCTTTGGCGCTTCGGCCCGTGCGGCTCATCTCCAGCCGGAACACTACGACAGCCAGCAAAACGAACATGGAGCCGAACAGGGCAAAAAACAGGTTGGACAACAGCGCGGCGGCGATGAGCAGCAGGATCGCCGGGACGGCGGCAAGCAGCGCCATCACGATGGCAAAGGCAACATAGTATTCGGGGGAGCAGTCCATATCCGCGAACGCCAGCCGTTTGGCGAGCTGCCGTTTATACGTCGCTTCCAAAGGGAGGATACGGGAAAGTGGCCGCGCCAACGGTGCGGCAAGGGCTTCGCTCAATGCCGTGCGCCCGCCGTCCAGCGTGGCCAGCACCCGCACGGCCCGCGCGGAGGGCAGATGTGCCCATGCGCAAAGCAAAAAATACAACCCGCAGGCCGCAAGGAGCGCCACGGCGGGGATCATCCAAAGTTCCATCATGCCGCCGCCTTTCCGTAAGTCACGGGACGCGCCGCGTGGACGGCCTTATACACCGAAAACAGCACGGCCCCGGCCATGACCGCCAGCGCGCATTTTCCCTGTATGGTCTGAAAAAGAATGGTTTTGAAATCTCCAAACAGAAAGCAGAGTACGGGAATGTTGGAAAGCGCCATCGCCATGACGATGAACATTTGCTGCAACGGGCGCGGTAGCAGAGAATCCAGCTCGTTCTGCGCGCGATTTTGCCTGCCGCATTTCTCCACGATGCCGTGCAGCATCTTCTTTTGGGCCGGGTTGACGATGCAAAGCTGCATGGCGTCGCACCATTCCCGCCAGATGGCCTGATCGACCATGCCGCGCACCTTTGTCAGCGCGCGGGAAACGCTGGGATCGACCACCCGACATTGCCGCAGAAATTCCGCGAACACGGATTCCACGGGCGGGTGGATGTGACTGATGTTTTCCTCCACTGCCCATTCCAGATTGCCGGTGCGGGCGTAGCTGCTTGTCACCAACGAGAGCGCCGTGAACAGCTCATCGCGGCTCTCTTTCTGGAAATGAAACAACGACATTTGCACGGTAAAATGCGGGATGAGCAGTCCGAACAGCGCCAGCACCACGGCAAGCAACGGATTGAGCAACGCGACGCCGATACCCGCGCCGATCACGGCAAACAGGACGGACAGGCGCTTATACCTCCCGATTTTTTCTCCGCGTCCGGTGATACGCAAAATTTCATCCGTGCGTGCAAACTGCGATTGCAAAAAGTTGGTACGCGGAATGCCCCGCACGGCCAGCAGGTGATCCGCCAACGTGGGCGTGCGCCGGTGAAACAAGCGCTTTGTCAGTTTCGCCGGGTTTACCTCGAACAATAAAAAAAGACCGGCGCAAAACGCGACGGCCATAAACACAGGAACGATCAAATCGGGTTCCCCCCTAACAATATAAAATTGGGCAGAGAAAAGCCCGCCTTGCGGCGGGTTGCGTTCATTCAAATCAGGAATAGCGACAAGCGGATTTATTTCGTGATAATCGTGTTCAGTTTTGGAAAATCCTGCTGACCGCTGACGCAATCAACATTTCCAAACATTTGGGCCAGCTTTTGCAGCACTGGAACCGGCAGCGGCAGCTCTGAAATGCTCCGCAGATTTTTTTTCAGATGTTCTGCCGAGCTTGTTCCGGTCAGTGTCACGTCGATTCCGTTCGTATGCCGGCAGAATCGGTAGGCAGCCTCCATAATGGATTTGGCGGTTCCATCCTGCAGCAGAAAATCGAGGGTGTGATCTTCCTTCACGAGGGAGGTATCCACCTGCCCGTTGGCAATCATTTTTTGAATGTCCAGTTTCAGCATTTGGGGATCGGAGAGGGCGCTGCGAACAGCAAACATGCAAAGTGCTCCGACTTTCTTTGCCTGCATCATCGGTAAAACGGTTTTCGCCGCCGAAGGGTTCAACAGGTTATATCCTACCATCATAACGTCCCACAGATCATCATTCAATGCCAGTTTGAGCATTTGATGGGTGGTATCGCCTCCAAATATCTCCGTAATACCAAAGAAGCGAATTTTGCCCTTTTCGCGCATTTTAACAAGTTCGGGGTAAAAGCGGTCGCGCGCGGCAATGTAATCTCCTGGGAATACGCCATGAAGATGATAAATATCGATACAATCTGTGCGCAGCTCTTTCAAAGAGGCATCCAGATTCGATTCCAGCGCCGCGGATGGCTGCATGGCGCCATCCTTCCGGTATGGAAATTTCGTGGAGAGCACATAGCGGTCACGCGGCACATCTCGGAGTGCCTGGCCAACAGCCGGTTGTGTTCCGTAGGCAGTAGCCGTATCAAAAAAATTGACGCCGTTTTCATATGCACAACGGATAATGCCACATGCATGTTCTTTTCCCTGTGAAAACAGACCCAGCCGGCTGTGACCGCCGCACCCAAGGCCCGCAACTGTCACAGAAAGTCCTGTTCTGCCAAGCACGGTTTTTTCCATTTATATCACCTCTGGATTTTATTATAAGGCCATGTTCATGACGATTCAACAGGATATAATCTATAAAAGTTATATGAATTTTTGCAGCGCGGCCAGCGGCGCGCCGTTGCCGAGCAGGGCTTCCTGAAGCTGCCCGGACAGCCTTCCGACCTGTTCAAACTGCCCGACCACATGGGTTCCGGTTTCGGTTTTCACGTTGTCTCTCACAGCAAACCGGAACAGCGGGCGGGTTTTCACAGTGCCTCCCCGCACGCCCTCCGCCTCCAGAATCTCCATGCACCGCCGCTTGCCGTCCGCCATGTATTTGAGATGCACGGACACGGGAAACGCCTCGACCGCATAGCCGAGCAGCGTGGATGCCAGTTCATTGGAACGCTGCTGGCAGAGTGTGACGATGCGGGGATACGCCGCCTTTGCGTGGGCGCAGTGGATGGTGGTGTGGACGGCCATGCCTGTTCGGGCGGTTTCCTGTGCGGAATATGCCTCCTCGCTGCGCATTTCTTGCGGAATCAGGTAATCCAGATCGTAACGGAGGCAGTATTCCAAAAGCCGGTTCGGATTAAAATTGCTCTCCGGCTTCTCCGAGGGGCGCGTGAGCAGGCTCAAAACCTGATTGGTGGGCCTGCCGTGTGCATCAAAGCACCGGAGCGTCAGCTCCCGGCTTCCTTCCTCAATGGTGCCGATGCGCACGTCCCGCTTTTTTGCCACGATGGAAAGCAGGTAATTGAGTAAAGCAGTCTTGCCCGCGCGGGGCTTGCCGGAAAACACCATGTTCGCGCCGTAGAGCATGAACAGCACCAGCATCTCCAGCATGTCGGAGGATAATTCATCGCCGTCGATCAGGCGTTCACCGGATACTGACTGCGGGCGCACGATGCGGATGGAAGCGTACACGCCCGTGTCTTTCGGCACAATGGGCGTGGTGAGGACGGTATTTCGCACGCCCTCCACGATGTAACTCACCGCGCCCGGCGTATTTTCGTTGAGCACGCCCGTCCGGCTCCGGCTGATCATGTGCTCCATCATGCTGCGGGCATGGCGCGGTGAAAGGAATGTTTCCTCCAACCATTCGTCGGGCCGGTCGGTGAATTTCAAAACAATGCCGTTCCAGCCGTTGACGTTGATTTCTTCCAGCGTCGGGTAATCCGGCAGGTGGTTCAGATATTTCGCCAGCACGGCGGACACACCGCCCATGTCCTCCGCCAGATCGGCGCAGATGGCGGGCAGCGGACGGCTCGTTTCCACGCGCCGGTTGATGAGGTATCGCTCGATGATCCCCGGCAGTTGCTCCGGCTTGTTGACGGCCTCCGGCGTTTCGGCGGACACATATTGCTGGACAATCTCAAACATCCGCTGGTATGGGAGGACATCCCCGTCCTGAAAGGTAAAGCGGTCGGAAATCATGTCGCACCTCCCGTAAAGGCGTTTGCGGCCTTTTCCACCGTCTGCCGGTATGTTTTGTCCGCATACGGCGTAAACAGGCGGCTTTCGGTCAGCTTCGCGTGGGCCTCCGCCGTCTGCGGCAGGACGGCAAAAAAAGAACCGTGCAGGCGATTCGCGGTTTCCTCTACGGGATCGTCCGCCGCGCGCGGGCAGGCGATCCAGAGGCTTTCGCCCGTGCCCTTTTCCGGGGGACGGCTTTTCTGCCAGAGCAGGCCACGCGGGCCGGGTTCTACCAGCGTAAAGCGGGTGCCCGCCAGTTTTACGGCGGCGCGCGTCAGCGCCTCTCCATATGCGGTGCCGTCCACCACCACCTGATGGGCCAGCGTGGACGCGATCTGTAACAGGCGCTCGGCCCGTTCAATATTCGGAGGGGTGTAGCGGTCGGACGCTTCGCCGGGCAGATACCCCAGCAGGCCGAGGCTTTGCCGGTTGCCCTGCGGCAGATATGCGCCCGCCGCCACACTCTCCGCCGTCAGCTCACGCTCCAAAATGCCGCCGAGCGAAACCGGCTTTTTTGCGGGGGCATGTACCCACAAACCGAACGCCGGAACAAAAGCGTTTGGGGAGATGAGCAGCGTATGGACTTTTTCGTGTGCCAGCCTTGCGGCCAATGCTGCCGCGAACGTCGTTTTCCCGATGCCGGAACCGCCGCAGATGAGGGTAATGTTGCTCACGGTTGCACCCCCTGCAAAAGCGCGTCCTGGTTGGCAAGCAGTTCCTTCGCTTTTGCGGCATCGCCACGCGATACCAGCGCAAAGGCGATTTCGTTCTGCCCCAGCGCGGCCAGCGCGCTAATTTGCTTCTGGTTTACATACAGGGTGACGGTAGCGGGCTGATTGCTGCCGGAGGACGTGGAAGCCGCGTTGGCGCTCTGCCCGTTGGAGGCGGTGACGCCCTCGACCTCGACGTATTGCAGGGCGTTCAGACTTTCGGATGAGGTGCTGACCGCGTTATTGCCGGTGTTCTGCGCTGGCACGACCACCTGCACAATATCGCTGCTTTGCAGCTTGCCGGAAACGCTGTCCGCGAGATTTTTCACCGCGACACTGTAGAGCATTTTCCCGTCCGAAAGGGTCTCGCCCGGCGCATGGCCGGAGAGCTTGCCGCTCGTGATGATGTCGTGCGGCTGGATTTCTGTCGCGGCATACGCGCCCACAATCTGCGCGGTATTCCCAGTGATGTTCACCGGCAGCCCTTTTTTGCCCATCTCCACAGTCTCCAGCATAGAGGCCGTGATTTTCGTGCCTGAAGGGATCTCCACCTTGGCGCGCACCACCAGTTCCTCGGCACTCGACGCCGTATTGGCAGCAAACCACTGGGCACCACCCACGGCAACCGCCGCCGCGACGCACAGCGCGCCGATGGTCGTTTTCTTCAATTTCATATAGATCAAAACCTCCCGATTTTTATAGGATGAGAGAACGCCGGAGGACACAGGAGAGCGTCAGCACCGCGACGCACCCGACCATGTAGGCCGGGGCAAACGGGAACGACGCTTTTTCCTTTTCGTCGGCTGTGTCCGGTTTCTTGCGTCCGATACACTTCATGCCGCCGTACAGCACGAACCCCACCAGCCCGATGAGCAGAGCTAGGTAACTGCCCAGCCAGCCGAGCGCCAACCCGGCGCTCCCGGCCAGCTTCACGTCCCCGCCGCCGATGGAATGGCTGAATAAAGCCAGCATAAACAGCGGAAAACCGCTGAGTAACGCGCCGAGCAGCGCCGACACGATACCCGGCGCGGAGGGTGCCAGCGCCAGCTTCAAGACGCCCGCTGCCAGCAGGAGCAGCGGCGCGGCGTTGGAAATCTCCCTTTGCTTTACGTCTTTCACGGCGGCGAAAAGCAGGCCCGCCAGAAACAGCGCCATGTCCAAAAGGAGCAGAGCAAAAGGCGGCTGTCCGTGTGGAACAGCCGCCTTTCCCTTATACAGCAGAAGCGTTGTGAACAAACCGCAGAACGCAGCCACGCCACCGCACAAGCCGAGCGTCCGTTTCCACGTCATGGCGTCTGCCCCCTGTCCAGCCCCGGAACCGGGCGTTCCATTTCCAGCGCGAGGGTGCGCGGCAGGAATACCAGCCCGGATTCCAGATAGAGGTTTTGCAGAGCCGAAAGCCTTGCGCGGGGCGGTACCTCCGCCGCGATGAGCGAACGCAAAAGCAGCCTTGCCGCCGCGTTGACTTCCCGGTACGGATGTTTGAGCGGATGCAGCTTCAAGCGCCCGGTCAGAAGGCCGTCCATGACCTCCCACACAAAATCCATGAAGGCATCCGCCTGCGGCTGGTGGCTCCACCGGCAGACCTCCATCACGCCACAGCGGGTATACACCACTGTCTGGTATGCCTGCCCTTCAAGGGTGTGGATGGTGGATGTGCGGGAAAGCGGGTCGAGCCGGTCGCGGTGGCGCTCATGCACCTTGGCAATGCCGTTGCGCGGATTGACGTAACCGAGCGCGCGCCCGATCTGGTCGCGGGTCATGTATGCCTCGCCATCGTCGGCAAAAATGTCGCAGTCCGTGTCCCGGAACCGGGCGGATTGCAGATAAAAGACCTCATCCATTTTTCTCGTTCCTCCTGTCAAGCCGTCCAAAACTGCGCGCGGCCCTCGGCTTCGCGCGCTTTATCCTGCTCGTACCATTCGTCGTAGGCCAGCTCCATCCGCTCCGGCGCATGGTACAGGACAGCCAGCATATAGGCCCGCAGATTGCGGATGGGGGCCTGATTCCGCCGCAGGTGTTCGAGCAGGTATCCGACATGCCCATCGTCGAGAGAAAGCAGCCGTTCCCGCACCTCCGGCATGGGAACGTCCTCGCCGGAGATACGCAGAGCCGGGCGGTGATCGCACATAGCGTCCGCCAACAGAGACACCACGTTGTCGATCCGGCTTTTCTCGTCAGGCCGGTCATGGAGCAGGATGTCATAAGCGATGTTTTCCCGGATGGTCTGGCACACCGCCTTACGCTCCAGCCGTTCGGGCGTTTGACGAGGAAAGCGCAGGATGGATCGGTCGGTCTGGTTCTCATCCGTCTGGTTCTTTTCAGTCTTACTTGGTGCCGGAAAACGGGGGTCTGCCGCCCGGATTTCGGTATCCGGCCCCCCGGATTCCGGCTGGCAGGGTGCCGGATTTCGTTGCCCGGCGCTGGTTGGGGATGCAGCCTCCGGCCCGCTTTCCACGTCCGGTTGAAAATCCGGTGGAAAGCGTGGGGATTCAGTGGACAAATCCGCCTGCTCCGGCATAACGGCGGGGAAAGAATCCGCTTCGGGTGCGGTCGGTGCTTCCGGTTCTGGCGCTGGTTCCGCTGTTGCGAGGGGCTTTTTGTAGACGCAGGCAAAATCGCACACATAGACGCGCTGGGCGCGGCCCGTCTGTCTGCCGCGCTCGATCAGCGCCGCCTTTTCCAGTTCGGCGTAAAGCCCGGTCGCTTTGGTGCCGCCGCATCCCAGCGTCGTTTTGATCTCCTCGATGGTGAAGTAGATGAACACACGCCCGGCCTTGTCGGCCCAGCCGTTGCGGATCGAAAGTCCCATGCGGTCGAGCATCAGGGCGTACAGCACCTTGGCGTCTGTCGAGAGGTGGCGATACCGTTCATCCAGGAACAGCACCTTCGGCAGACGAAAAAAGCCCGCGCGCACATCGGCGGCGGGCGCTGGCAGTTCGGACATTTTCTATCC
Source organism: Ethanoligenens sp. (assembly GCF_047718355.1). Lineage (NCBI taxonomy): Bacteria > Bacillati > Bacillota > Clostridia > Eubacteriales > Oscillospiraceae > Ethanoligenens > Ethanoligenens sp. The sequence goes on along the minus strand of NZ_JBDNLG010000032.1, from coordinate 18,195 downwards.
CTCCCGTTTAGCGTTCCATTTCCCGATCCCGCTGGCGCTTGCGCTGCCACTGTTCCAGCAGATGAAGGATGGTGTCCTGCATCTGCTTGGGCGTATACGACGCGGGAAAATATTGCTTGACCTGTTCTTTGGAAATGGAGATTTTCTGCGTCTGGTCGGGTTCCTCGCTCATCGTGATGTCGATGGCGTCGTTGGAGAGTTTGCCGTCCTGGCTGGCTTTTTTCATGCGCTGCGCCTGCGAAAGCGAGGGCGTGGACTGCTCACTTTCCATCGCGTCGAGCAAATGGCGCTGCTCGTCCTCTTTCAGAAACGAAAGTTCCACGGCGGGATTGAATGCGATTTTCTTTTCGTCCACCATTTGGAGCAGCTCCGGGACGAGATAAGTAAGCCGGATAAAACGGGAAATTTGGTTGCGGCTTTCGCCTACCTGCTCCGCCAATACTTCATCTGCTCGCGTGTGATTTAACTTCGTCCCAACTTGGGACGAAGTTAAATCCGTTCTTTTTCCCTGCCTTTTCATGGCATCCAGCTTCATCTTGAAGGCAAACGCCCGTTCGCTGGGAAGGATGGTTTCACGCTGGAGATTGCTGTCCACCATGAGGATGGTGGCGGCGTCATCGTCGAGATCGCGCACGATCACCGGCATGGTTTTCCGCCCGGCCAGCTCACAGGCGCGCTTGCGGCGGTGCCCGGAAATCAGCTCATACCCGCCCTCCGGTCGAGGGCGCGCAATGGCCGGGGACAGCACGCCCACCAGCCTGACGCTCTCCACGGTGATTTTCATGGATTCATCGTCGCGCACCTGAAACGGGTGGTTCTGAAACGGGTAAAGCTGCTCAATGGGAATGCGCTGCACACGCTCCAGCGCATCGTCCTGCCGCTCCGCTTCGGTCTTGAACAGATCGTCCAGCGGGGTCAGGCGGATGTTTTTGGCGCTGCTTTTCATATCCATATTGCTCTCCTTTTTATGAGTGGCCGGATCTGCCCAGCTCCAACTATGTTTTTGGTTTGTAAAATGGAGGTCCGTTTCGTCCGTCAGGCGGCGGTTGAAAAAGTCCTCCATCTGCTTTCTGTCCGCCGCCATCCGCAGGCAGCGGGCTTTTGCGCCGACAAAGGCGCTAAAGCGTTTCCCGCCCTGATGGTCGGCAACAAGGATATAGGGTTCCGTCACGTCCCGGAATGCGCGCGGCTGGCTGTTTTCGTCCAATATGGGCTGAAAGCGGTGAGGCGTCCGTGTATACATGCCGTCCATCCCCGCGCCGCCGATGTAATTGCCGTCGGCGTCCTTTTCCGATTCCAGCAGGGCAAAGCCGTTTGCCAGCATGAAACCCGGTTCCTCGCGCTTCTTCCAGAGGCCGACCGGCACTGTCCGAGACTGAATGGCGATTTCGGCGCTCTGCCAGATAGACAACAAAAAAACCGCGCCGGTCACCTGATCGGTCGCGGTTGCCAAAATTGTATGCTCTGCCGGGGAGCCTGCCCCGACGTGCTTCGTTTCCATGTGCGTCACCTCCTGTATTGGGCGGGGCGGCTATAAACGTTCCGGTTCGTCTCGCTTGCGCTTGTGCTGGCGCTCCCGCATTTTCAAAACCTCCTGCGTGAGCGCCTCATAGGCCGCCGCCACTTTGCCCTGCGGGTCATAGGTGTAGATGCTCTGGCCCACGGCGGTTGCTTCCGCCGCGCGCACCGAAAACGGGATATTCTGCTCAAAAATCCGTATCCGGCCCGTGTAGCTGTTCCGCAGGAGCGCCATGATCTCCTTTGCGAAATTGGTGCGGGCATCGACCATCGTAAACAGAATGCCGTCGATTTTCAGATCGGGATTGATCTGCCTGCGCACCTGCGCGATGGTTTTCAAAAGCTGTTCCAGCCCTTTGATGGGTAGGTATTGCGCTTGGACGGGAATCATCACGCTATCCGCCGCCGCAAGGGCGTTGATGGGCAGCATCCCAAGCGACGGCTGATTGTCGATCAAGACATACTCGTACTGATCACGCACGGTGGAGAGGTACTGGCGCAGCACGGTTTCGCGGCTCATGGCGTTGACGAGCGACACCTCCAGCCCCGCCAGCTCGATATTGCCGGGCACCAGATCCACGCCCTCTTTCATATGAAGAATCCCCTCGCCGGGGGAGATGGGAATGTCCTGTACAACCTTTTCCATGAGGTGGGCGAGCGTGGTTTTCAGTTCGTCGGGGCGCTCAATCCCCATGCTAATGGAGAGCGAGGATTGCGGGTCCATATCGACCAAAAGCACCTTTTTGCCGCTTCTGGCGAGGCCGATCCCCAAATTCTCGCAGGTAAAACTTTTTGAAACGCCGCCTTTTTGGTTTTCAAGCGCAATCACATGCGCCATAGGCAACCTCCCTTCACCGCGCCGCCTGCCGGACAGCGGCGCGCTTTTGTTCGCGTCCGCGCATACGCTGCCGTTTGGCAACGAGCATGTTGTTGTAATCCTTTCCATACCTCCGGGGCGGCGGGCAGAAAATCAGGCGGATAGACCGGCCTTTCAGGGATTCATCCTCCATCACCGCGCGCTGTAGCCCCGTCGCGCCTTTGATTCCGGCCTCGTCGTTGTCCACGCAAATCTCCACTGTGTTGATAGCGGGATGGTCTTGCAGGTATTGGAGCAGCGCCCGTGCCGCCGTGCAGCCGAGCGAGAGATACGCGCAGTCCCGCCAGTTCTCCGACTGGAGCTTTTGGAGCTGCGCCACGGAGAGCGCGTCGATGGGGCTTTCCGCCGCCACAACCCGGGGACAATCCGCAAAGCGTGGCGGCAAGACAAAACCATACCGCTTGTCGCTGCTCTCGACCTCCTGCTTGAAGTCCCCATAGGTGCCGCGCAGGGCGGCATACCGGGCTATTCCGGCGGGATCAAGGCCGACAAAGACACAGTTGTGGTACTTTCTGCTCTCATATAAAATGTTGGCCTCTATGCACGCCTGAACGATCTCTCCACCGATGCCGCGCCCTTGCAGATAACTCAGCACATGGGCGGGAAAACGCGCAGCTTCCGGCAGGCAAAACGGCTTGCGCGGTTCGATTGGCTGAGGAGGCAAAGGGGGCGCACGGCCGACGCCGTCCGAAAGCAGCTCTACGGCCTCCACGAAACCCATGTTCCGGACGTGAACAAGGTACGAAAGTGCATCCTTCCCGCCCATATCTTCCTTAAACCAGTGCCATTTGCCGTTGCTGATCTTGAGACTGCCGTGTGTGGCCGCGCTGTACTCATGTGGGCCGGTGCGCACCAGTTCATCCGGCTCGTATCGCTGCATATAGGAAAGCAAGTCCCATTCTTTGGCGCGGGCGATCTGTTCCTTGTTGACGCCGGGCATTCTACCTCCTGTTCGATATCGGGTTAGCGCAAATTGGCTCTGTTCGCTCAGGCATGGCTATGATATAATCAGTTTATAATTCAAAAAATGAGGCGAGCAGTTTGAAAGCATATACGTTGAAAATATTGCTAAACAATTCCAGTCCGGCAGTTTGGCGCAGTTTAAAAGTTCCTGCTTCCATCACCTTTCAGCGCCTTCATGAAGTGATTCAGGGAGCTATGTTGTGGCAAGATTATCATGAATTTGAATTTATATCGCTGGAGGACACATATCGTTTTGTCAGGGATCAGGAAATTATCGACGAGCAAAATGCCATGGATGAACAGGATAGACCCAAGTGGCAATATAAGTTGGCAAAGAAAGTGCAAATTGATCGTTTCTTGACGCGGGACAAAAAGGTTTTCTATACATACGATTATGGTGATTACTGGAATATAGACGTCACTCTGGAATCAATTTGCGAAAATTACGACAAACCATATGCAACCTGCCTAGCGGGTGAACATCCTGCGCCGCCAGAAGATGTAGGCGGTTGGGAAGGATTTCAACAGTTTCTGGAAGTGTTTCGTGACCCTGCCAACGAAGACCATGAAGAAATGGTGGAATGGAGCGAGGGGTGGAAAGATAAATTCGACAAGCAAGCCATCAATTCCGCTCTCCGAAAAGTAATTTTGAAAAGGGCTCCGGTTGCACCGTCCGTGCGGGCGTCAAAGGCCGTACAGCCACGAGCGGACAATGTGATAGACCTTTCTTCACCCCGCGCAAAATGGCTCGCGTTGCCGCAATCGTTGCGAGAACAATTGCTCAGAAACGCGTATTGCCCTCACTGTGGGATAACGGAGATCATTGATTACCATATTTCGTCTGAAAAACAGATGGTTTATATTGAAGGAAAATGTAAGAAGTGCGGTAAAGCAATCAGCCGTTGTCTGGACTAAAGCACGCGGCTGTTTATTAGGGTAGCTTTACATCGTACACAGTGCATGGTATAATAAGCATATTATAAGAGTACAATAATGCTACGAACGGAGGTGGATTCATGACCATCAAGCCATCGGCAGCGATCCGGAAGAATTACAACGAAATTGCGGAACTCTGCAAAACCTCAGGCGAGCCGATCTACCTGACCCGAAACGGGGAGGGCGATCTCGTCGTGATGGACATTGAAGCGTTTGCCAGACGGGAAAGTATGCTCCGCTTGCGGGAGCATTTGGTTCAAGCTGAGGAAAGCCGACTGAATGGCAATGCGGGCCATTCTATCGAAGATGTTGCCGCTTTGATGCAAAAAGCCGTTCAGGAGACATTGCATGGCAGCCGACAATAAAAAATACAAAGTGACCGTATCAGACGGCGCAACACAGATGCTCGTTTCGCACGCGCGTTTTCTTGCGAAAGTCAGTGAAAAAGCCGCCAGCGACCTGATTGCCGAATTTACTGAAAAAGCAACATCCCTTGAATCTCTTCCGGAACGCAATCCCTGGGTGGACGATCCGAATCTTCCGGATCGGAAATACCGGAAGCTGCCATTGGGAAAATGGCTGCTAATGCTCTATCAGGTCCGGTCGGACTTCGTTTACATTGATTATGTGGTAGATTGCAGGCAGGATTGTGGCTGGTTGAAATAACCTTGCGGCATGGGATGGCCCGCATAAATATCCGACCCGGTTCGCTTGTAATATGAACTGGGCCGGATATTTTTTATTGCTTTTGTAAAAAGCCAAATTTACCGCACTCCGGCTATAAAGTCCTCCAATGTTTCGTCAAAATTCAGTGCATAAATATGCATGAAATAGGCGAAAGCGGCATCATTCTGAAACTCAGTTTTCAATTCGCGGGTAAAATCAAGGCCGATTTGACGATACAGAATCTGCAACATGCCGAACATCTCCGCATATCGCTTTTCTTCATCCAGAAATGAAAGCAGGGAACGGAGCCGGTTAATCAGTTCTTCGTCGTCTTGCGCGATTTCCCACACAGTTTCTACAAACGGCTGCACGACTGCATTTGCGGTCAAGGCAAGTTGCCCCGTGTCGATCAAAGGAACAGGGTAAGCCTTGTTTTGAATCGAATTTTCCTTCATAAGATGATCCCTCCATTTACGGTCAGAGGGCATCTGGATTTATGTGGGAGGCGAACCCTTTGCGGTCGGTCTGGCTACACCCCACGGCATATACATTTTTATGCATATCATTTTCCCAGAGTTTGCGTTTTTGCGTTGAGTGATTTCTCTGGAATGGCGCGATGAAACTCCGGACAAAAAGAAACAGCCAAACGCATTCTCCGCATTTGGCTGTATAATTTACACAAAACATTGCAGGCGTTCTCACTGTACTGTTCAATATTCGTATAAACTTTTTAACGAAAACTGAACACTGCGCGAGAGCGCTGCGTTCGCAACGCAGAGGTCAGCGGTTCGATCCCGCTTATCTCCACCACATAAATCCAGTGCCCATGCGGGTTGCTGGATTTTTTCATGCCTAAAAATAAGTAGCTACGTTATAACGGAGACCGCCTCCTTCGGGGAATCACCCCCGATGTTGCTACATCGAAATTTCGTATATAGATAAGAAAATGCGCGCATTTTTATGCGCTTTTGAATGGCTTATTGTAGTCCAATATCTGGTGGACGGAGATGTTGAAGTCGATGTCCAGCGAATAATCCTTATGAATGGATACCTTTTGGATCAGCTGGGAAGCAATCATCCTTTTCTCGGCGATATTGCACTTATCCCACAGCTCAGACCAGTTTACCACGCGGCCATAAAATTTGATAATTCTTCCTGCCAATGTGCCAGATCGACTTTGGCTTGTTTGACAGCCTTCTCAGCTTGATTGACCAGTCCGTTTATGATATCCATACTCAACGGGCTTTCGCCGCGTATCACCTTTAGCACCTCGGACTGATAATCATTCAGTTCCTCGTTCTTGCTGTCGAGTAGACGCTGAGCCTGCTCCAATTGGGACTGGCAAAAAGCCTCTTGCCGGCATACCTGAACCTGAATGACCTCTTTTTCAGGAATGGCCTTGATGTAGACGAACAGCCTGTGGATGGATTCCGCAACCAGTGCGTCCACTTTTTCAGAACGGTAAGTATTTTGCCCATCGCAGAGATCGGGATGCCGAACCTGGTTATGGTACTGATACCGTAACCTCACATTGTGGATGACTATACCGTCTACGCGCGTGTAATTTTTACCGCTGGTGGTCAACACCATTTTATGGCCGCAATGACCGCAGTAGATCAGGCCGGATACTAGTGCCTTACTCTTGTTGTTCAGCGGCACAGCAGAATGCTTTTGCGTCCGTTGCTCCATGATTTCCCGCGCCCGATGGAATGTGTCCTCATCGATAATCTGCAAATTCGGAAATATTTCGGACTGCGATTCTCCGCTACGCAGGATGCCGAGATAAGCTGCTAGAACAGGAAATAATGAATCGAAAGGGTATAAATTTTGCCAATACGACTATCGTAAAGATGCTTAAAAATCGCTACCTCCTCCAAAGTAGTTACTTTAAGCGCCTCAATTAGGACCTCATCGTCCTGTGTCACGAAAAGCCTTTGACTGGTATCCTGAATTTCATCAGTTAATTCTTCATGTTTGCTAATAAGTTGCTGGTGCCGTAAAAAATCAATTCTCGCGTGAATAACGACTTTTTCAATGTAGTTTGTGAACCTGTATAAAGTCGAATTATTATCTGATACCTCTTCCTCGCAAAAGCGATCATCATTAATAAAATCTGCCGGCTTTTTTAAACCTGCATTCCGTTGATTTTTTTCTGATTTATAATTCATTTATTTATCTTCCGCTTGGTATTTCAGTTGTGAAAACAAAGCGAAGAATTACGGATATCTGGCGATTTGACCTTTCCAAGCGGAAATGAGCATAAAAAACCCTTTCAGCCCTGTGAGCAGGGTGAAAGGATAAAAATAAGGCCGTATGAATGCCGCTGTTGGAAGCCATATGGAATCAAACAAATCTATTTACAGATTCATTTGCATTCATACGGCTCGTAGGAAGTCAGCGACTTTCATCGGCTCCAAGGCACGGTTCATATTTTGTTTTCAGAATAGAATTCAGTTTACCAAGCGAAACATAACTTCACCATTTCTGCGAAGCATTACATTATATATGGACTCTTTGCCGCATTTTCGGCATTTAGCCTGAACATGACCACGGGAATCCTCAAAGACTACTATTGAGAGATGATTGCAGTAAACGGACGGACAAGTATCAGATGAAATCCTTGAAAAAATCCGAAAACACTCATCCGGAACAGAACGCCTTAAAACAAGAAATCTGAAATGTCCTGTGACGGGGTTTGCACTATCGTCGTAGCTGTCGGACATATCCAGTGCGTTGATGTGGTTCTTAGAGGTGGCCGAAATGGTGACAATCTCGCCGCCGAGAGCATTTGTCAGAGCCGAATACTCTCGTTCCGGGTCGATGATGATAATATCAGAGTCGCCGGCGAGCATGAGATTGACGATCTCCCGCTTTCCCATGAAGCTCTTTCCGGAACCGGGAACACCTAGGATGATGCCGTTACCGTTGAGAAGCTGTTTTCGGTCGGCGATAATCATGTTTTTGCTGATAACGTTCTGACTATAATAGATGCCGCCCGGATGGGAGATCTCCGGCGCACGGAACGGGATAAATACGGACGTGCTTTCGGTGGTCAGCGTCCGAATAGCGTCGATCTTCCGCAACCCATATGGCAGAACGGTGTTGAGCCCGTCCATCTGCTGGTAGGTCAGGGTAAAAAACTGACAAAGGTGCTTACGGCCCGTGGAGAAAAGAGCCTCGGTGTCGCTGTCGAGTTGCTCCTTGCTGTCAGCCAGATGCACGATAGTGAAAACGCCGAACATCATGCGCTGGTCGCGGGTAGTCAGATCGTCGAGAAAATCCTTGGTTTCCTTGCGTTGCTGTTCCATGTTATAGGGAATGACAGTTGAAAAGTTGTTTGCTGCCGAAACGGTAATGTATTTATCCTGTACGATGCCGCTCGCGCCAGTGGCCTTGTCGAGCAGCATCCGGTTGTATTCCTTCCGGTACTCATCCATGCAGTCGCCCTTCATCGGGAGTAGAATAGACTTCTCAAAATCCATGCGGTTGAGACGCCGGTTACGAATGGTGATTTTCGTGGTTGCTCCGCTGTCAAATGAATTGAGCAGTTCTGCGTACGAGAGGAACAGCGCTTCCTTATCTTCCTTTGAAGCCACCGCATAATTGATGTCGTCGAAGCGGTACGATTTTGAAAATTTGTTCCCGACACGAAAAATCCCATCCGGCCAGATAGCCCAGATAGGAATGACGTCCTGCACACCTTTTGGAACTACGAACCGTTCACTATCCTGCCTGAAAATATTCTGAAGAGTTTTAATCATGGTGCTTTTCCTTTCTCACCGTAAGTACGGCGCTCAACTTGTTTATGATTGTATCCAGCAGAGGCTTTCCGGATGCATTCGGATGCTTGATGGCCGGTTTTAGGGCCTCGTAATATATGTTTGTGGCACGGAATGTCAGGCGTTTGGGCATAAAAATTTCAGATTTGCGAAAAGCCCAGACAAACTTCTCTGCCGCCATGCCGTGCCAGGTGATAAACCCAAGGGCGGCAAATGGGGCCGCACCCAGGATGCACATCCAACTCAATGTTTCCACGCCAAAATGTGCCCGTAGACCGAAATACAATCCAACGGCGACGCCCACCGATAGAATAGAAAAGATGAGTTGACGCAGGGACAGACCGAAAAACATGCTTTCAGTGTAGGCCTGGATCTCCCGGTTAATTTTAACTTCCAATGTGTTACCCCCTTCAGGTATGAAAAAGCCCGCTAAGAAAGCTCACACTTTCTCGGCAGGTGATAATTGGATTTATCGATTTTTTGAATATGAAATAAATTGACGCTCCCCACATTTTACTTTTTTGAAATAAGATACGATAATGGAAATAAGGAAGGAGTGGTTGTAATTATGCCAATCGCTGTACTTATTTCCCTCTGCCTCACGGTAGGGTTGTTTATTCTCTCTCTTCGACAAAATTAGTTGCATGGTAGAAAAAGGCATACTCGGGTGTTATAATATATAAGAACAGGCAATTAAACTGCGGGGTAAGCCACAGAATTAGTTGGACTGCAAAAGCTTACAATGAAGATTTCGAGGGTAGTTTTACTCTTAATAATATAGAAAAAGAAATATATGGTAAGCTTAGTTATCTGTCGGTATTGCAGGTGTGCATTTTAATAGAGTAAAAGTCCTCGCGAAAATTACACGTCATATTATGAGGTACATAGCAAAAAAGCTAAACTCAAAATACTATTTTGGAGGATAATGAAAATGAAAAAGCTTGCAATTATTACTCTTTGCGTGGCTCTGCTCATCACTGTGTTTACTGGGTGTAGTTCCTCGTCTGCAAACTCACACAACGGCGACAGTGCTCAAGCAAACTCAGCTGAAAACAAAAGCCCCCAAAAGCAAGCGCCTGACTTGACGGGTAATTGGAAACAAACGAACAGTAAATCCGATAGCTCCTACCAAGCCGCGACAATTAGCGGTGATACGATTGAAATTTACTGGGTTAGTGATAACGGCGATACAAAATCGCTTTATTGGGCTGGAACTTTTGTCGCCCCGACTGTTGCTGACGAACAATATAAATGGGATTCAAAGAATGACCATAGCAAAACTGAAAACGCCATACTCGCATCAAGTGATGATACTAAAACAATGACATACCAAAATGGTGTGTTAAGCTATGAAGCTTCCGCTATGGGGACGACTACAACAGTTAAACTCGAAAAGCAAAAATAACGACAAGATGGGTAGGCTCAGAAATTGAGCCTGCCCCATTTGTCATCTGCACTGTTCCGGCTTTTTGTCATGGATCACTGCATATTTGTCGTCTACATAGAAGCGACCTACAAACGGGTTGTAGATCGCGTGGCACCGGACACCGTTGTACTCAGCTAGATATCGTTGTCCCCCAGTCGTCTTAGAATAGTGGCTTCCCGCAGCTCACCGTTCAACGAATGAATGTGCATTTCTTCCCTGATTGGGAATCTGTCAAACATACGATCAACCTCCTGTAATCAGAGTCAGGATTTCTTTTGCAAAGGTGTTGACCACCTGAATGGGGTCATCGGTGGCGTAGGCAGGCACGGTGAACACGGCAACCGCGAGTACCAGTGCGCAATAGACGGCAAACCTCCGTTTGCCTTTTTTCGAGAGTTTCATGCTATCAATCCTTTCTTTCAGGCCGTTTTGGTTATGTTGAAATCCGGTTTATCCTTTCCCTCGATTTCTTCTTCGGACAGCAGCTCGTAGTCTCCCTGGGGGTCAAGATGTACCGAAAGCCCGTCGACGACGTGGTCGGTTTCTCCGTGTTGGTAGGGCTTCGCGCCACCGTCCGTTGTCAGCGAAACAAGAGGGTGCTTCATCAGGTCATACTTCCCGTCCTCCACGGGCCGTTCGCCCCGGATGAAAAGAAGTGCCTGCCGGTTGTCCAGCATCCGCACCTCGTCCGGGGTAAACAGTTCGCGGCCCGTTTGCTGGTAGTTAGTGGAGTAACTCCCGTTGTGCCCCCTGCTCAGGCCGTAAGTGTTGGTGTCCAGCTTTTCCTTGCCGAGCAGTTCCGATACGTATTTGTGGGTGCTTTGTTCATTGCCGCCGAGATACAGAAACTCGTCGCAGTTGCCGACGATGCTTTCCCAGGTATCCTTAAACAGCGCCTTGAGCTGTGCGAGGTTCTGCAGGATGATGGATACCGAGATTTCCCGTGAGCGCATGGTTGAAAGCAACTTGTCGAACTCGTCCGGCAGCGCGACATTTGCAAATTCATCCATGACGAAATGGGCATGAATGGGAAGTCTGCCGCCGTATTTGTAGTCGGCGACATACATTAGGTTCTGGAAAAGCTGGGTATAGAGCATCCCGACAATAAAATTGAAGCTGCTGTCGTTGTCTGGAATGACGGCAAACAGCGCGGTTTTCTTTTCACCAAGGGTGGAAAGTTCCATTTCATCCACCGTGGTTATGCTCGCGATTGAGGAAAGATTGAATTTCTCCAGTCGGACACCGAGGCTGACCAGAATGGATTTTGCGGTCTTTCCAGAGACGAATTGTCAAGGACTTTTTGGCTTTTTCCAAAGTTAATATCAGTAGGCATGGAATACCGACGAAAAGTATAATAAAGCAATAAAAATTTTATCAGCGTTCATTCTCAAGGTTTCTATTGCCTCCAGAAGCGCTAAAATCGGCGATTTGGGCTTTGAAAAGGTAAGCGCTGTTGTCCTGCCCCACAAGCCATTTCCTTGACATTCCTCTAAAACAAGGCTATTCTTTTTGTTAGGAATTGCTAACTTATTGCCGACTTGCCTATTCAATATTTTAAACGCATCTGCCTGCCCTATGGAGGAGCACCCTATGAGTATACGATACCGGATCGTGAGCTTTTTAGTCAAACGAAGTGGCATGAAGCGGATGTTTACGCTGCCAAAGGAAGAATTGCTGCGAAAAGTCGAAAAATACAACCGCAAACGCGGGTTCTGGATACCTTCGAGCAAAAGCGGCCGGTATGAGGACATCCGCATTCCCCCTTCCTTCCACTGCCTAAAGATGTCGGTCTCAAAAGGGTGCTCGGACAAAGCCATCCTGTTTTTGTTCGGTGGCGGGATGATGATCGGACCGGATGCGTATGACCGGAAAGTTGCCGCCGATATGGGTCGAAAAAGCAACTCGGACGTCTGGTTCCCCTATTATCCGCTGTGCACCGAATATAGCATTGCCGATACCTACGCCATGCTGTTTGAAACCTATCACCGGATGCTGGCGGACTACGCGCCGGAGGCGATTTCGTTTCTTGGTTTTTCCTCCGGAGGCGCGTTGGCGATCGGTTTGGGCTTGTACAACCATCAGCAAAAAGAATCGCTGCCCATGCCCCGCCAGATCATTGCGTGCTCGCCCGGTAATGTGCCGCAAAACGAAACAGAATTTGCGGAGGCAGAACGGCTTTCTCAAAACGACATCATGGTAGACGCCGCATTTCTGCACGATATGAAGGACATTATGGCGCACGGAAAAGCAGTGCCCGACTATCTGATTTCGGGGGCCTGCGGGGATTTTACCGGAATGCCGCCGATTCATTTTTATTATGGAACAAACGAGACGTTATACGCGGCAGCCCCGCATTTTGAGACGGCTTGCCGTCTGGCGGGAGCCCCTTATCACATGCACTTGGGAAAAGGCATGTGCCATTGCTATCCGATGTTCCCATACTTCCCGGAAGGAAAAATCGCTTACAGGGAAATTGCGGCGTTTTTGAAATAGACGTCTTGATCTTCGCGGTGTCCACCGTGGCGAGCTTGAACCGCTCGACGATGCGGTTAATCTTGGAAGCGTCCTCCGCCTGTACCATGATGTCGCACAGACCGTCGGCGCTCTTTTTATCCCGCAAAGCGCAGTACAATACGCCGTACCGCTTGGCCTCCTGACAGAATTTCTGCAAGTCCTCGTTGCGGACGGCAAACACCTTGAGTTCCTTGCCGCTGCGCAACAGACTTTCGAGCCTCGTTTTGCCCTTAGTTTTCTTTTGCTGTTTGAGCACAGCGTAGAGATAGGCGGCGAGGTTCTTTGCCCCGACGCCGGCGATCTTTGCCACAACCTCAATACTTTTGAGGCTCATGCTCACGACCTGATCTGCTGCCTCGCTGTTGTTCATGCTGCTGTTCCTCCTTTCGTGACTCTATATCCATACGGTTTGCTTCCGAGAGCTTTTGCCGCATGGTTTCTGAACGGATCAGAATCCCGTCACATAGCTTCACCTCCTCTCGCAGGGTTGAGATTTCTTTGGATACCGATGAAATGTTCTCCTTAATCTCCGCCCTGTGCGTTTCGTCCTTGCAGCGCCGAAGGCGGTTATATAGGGTAGTACGGTCGCTGGTAAGGAATTTTAGCTTTTGCTCCAAGTCGGATTTAAATGAAAGAAGCTGCCCTTTGTCCGAAATTTTCCGGGCACAGAGCAGCTTCGTTTCCGCAATGAGCTGGTCAAGATAACGCAGGTCCTCACGCAATAAAAAATGCGTCCGTTTCGTGGACGCACGGTGTTTGGGCAGTACGCCCATCTTATATAGGTAACTCAAATACAGAGCCTGAAAGCCGGTAACTTTTTTGGTTTTCTTCAATGAGCCCTTCACGAGGAAATGCTTTCGCGCCGGTTCCGGTAAAATCGGAGGACGGTTTGGAATCTCCTGACTCAGAATGCGTTCGTTGATGACTTCCTCCGTATAGTTGTCACCAAGCCTCCAGAGCCGGATAAACCGTTCCTTGCCCGGAGGACGCACCGCCATGTACTTGACGCCGGTTTTTACATCATAGCCTTGTTTTCGCAGGATAGCACGAAACTTCGTGGGGGTTGTAGACATGGACATTGCCGTGTCCACATCCGCCCGAACGATGCTCCGACAGGTTGGCTTGCCCTCTTTTTCTACTTTCCATTCGGCGTAGTGCTTAGATTTGCCTTTCTGCGGGTTTTCGATGACAGAGAGTGCGTATTCTTTGCAGAGGGAATCCGACGCCCGCCGCATTTCTGCGTAGGTCGTTAGATTGTCGTAAAATCACTTGCCGTCAATACAAGAAACAGAATTGAGAACATAGTGGTTATGCAGGTGGTGCTTATCCAGATGGGTGGGAACCACCACTTCAAAACTGTTCACCCCACAATTTCTTTGCCAACCGGACGCCGATCTCATGGGCAATCTCCGGTGTCGTTTCATCAGGATAAAAAGCCTGATACCCGTGAAACGCGAGGATGCCGTCTGTTTTCTGAAATCGGAGCTTTGTCCGCTCCATCTGCTCGCAGGCGGTCACAGGGTCGCAGTTGACACCGGTGACATAGAGTTGCTTTTCAGTTTTATAGTCCTGAGTTGTGTAGCCGAGCACATCCCGCAGGCCCTGAAAATCCGGACTTTCAAAGTCTCGGCTCTCCGTTTTCTGCAAATTGGTGGCGTAATTGAGCACCCTGTCAAGGCGATCAGTTACTTTCCAGATGGCGGTGGTGGCCATTCGATGTTCATCCTTTCCGGCGCGGTAAATGCTTCCTGAATATTTTGCACTTCCCGCCGCAGGCGATTTGCTTCATATTGAAATGTGGTTTTGTCAATGTGTTTAGTGGAGTTGGCTTGGGCCGCGAGCCGGTTGAGATTGTTGCCGATGGCGTTCAGTTCACGCAGAAGCGCATGATATTCAAGGGGCGGAAGTTCTTTCGGAACATATCCAGCAATTAACGAACGAATATAACTTTCCTGTGACAAGCCGGATTTAACAACATGCAATCTGAATTCTTTCACCTCATTTTCATTCAATCGAAAGGTGATTTTATGGCACCTTTTTAACATGGACACCCTCCGCTCAGAAAGGGGTTGCAGGGGCTTTTGCCCCTGACAAGCGAAAAATGCTGGCATTTTTCAATGCTTGCTGCAACACAGGACAGTCCTGTGTTGGGAACTGAATCGGATTTCTCCGTAACCGACTGACCGGAAAAACTACCGTTCGGGAGCCTTTATACGTTCCCTACACTCTTTTAGTATCATGCATAATTCATCATTCACGTCCTTTCTATGCTTCGGTGGTTCATCGGATATTGTGTAGGATTTTGATAAGAGGGCTTGAATCGCCCTTGTCGCCAGCCGCCCGGGCTCGTCATTGTCGAGGTGCATCGTGATGGTATCGATCATGTCTGGGCAATCTTCTAAGAACTGTATAAGGGCAGCGGGCGGAGTGCTTTCCTCCGCCCGCTGCCTTGGCTTATATATCCCCGCGAGGGAAAGGCAATGTTCGACTTGCCAGTCCCGCCCCGCCCGCAGTTCTAGTGTGCAATAGGATAATCGGTCGATGGCACTTTCAAACAGGTGTACACTGGAGCTACCGTTCCGAGCAGGTATGGTAGAGGAATAGTGTTTGTCGCTGCCATTTGCCTCCATCATGAAACGTCGGTTTTCAGTGCCACGGATGGCGGCATATTTCGGATTTCCATCTGTGCCGAATCCGACAAAAACAGCGTTGTAATGGATTCCTTTATCAAAGAGCTGGTGGCTTTCATAAAGCCGTCCGGTTTTGATACAATAATCGATCAGCCTGCGGTCAATGCCGCGCCCGGCAAGATAGGCAATCACGCGGTCGTTGAAATCGTTTTTCTCCGGCAGAAGCAACTTTTTAGGTTCCACCGGCCGGGAAAAAGAGTCCGGCCTGCACGTTGGGGGCAGCACCGCCATTCCATTGAGCTGGAGTACGGCGTCGGGTAGGGTTTTGTTACAAACGTGAATGAGGTAATCCAGTGCCGAACGTCCGCCGATGCCGCACGACCACCAGCACCACTTCCCGTTATTATCCGGAATTCCGGATAACAATGGTTATCACGAAAAAATAGTTATCACGAATCCGATGCAGAAACTCCAATATAGAGGCGATTCAGCATGACAGAATTCGTGATAACTTTTGAAAAGAAGATAACAGAAATATCTGCGGTGATTCAAGGTATTATCATTTGAGCCCAATCAATAACTTTAACGTTTCATCATCGTCAATTACAAATTTATCTATGGCAAAACGGAAGGCGATAAATTCATACCACTTGACGGGCAGCAGAGATTGACTACGCTTTTTCTTATTCACCTTTATGCATTTGCAAATGATGAATCAAAAACGAATTTGCTAAACAGATTTACTTATGAAACCCGGGCAAGTTCGCGTGAATTTCTGAAAAAGTTGGTTGAACATAGAGCATCACTTTTTTCGTCAAATATCAGGCCGTCGGATGAAATTTCTGACTCTGACTGGTATCAGTCGGAGTGGGACAATGACCCAACCGTTCAATCGGTAAAAATGGTTTTAGATGACATTGTAAGTATATTAAGCGGAATAGATAATCTTTGCGAAAAGCTGTCCAATTGCGAGGATGAGCCTGTGAAATTTAGCTTTTTGCCAATGGATGAGTTGGGGATGGAGGACAGTATCTACATCAGAATGAACGCCCGCGGACGGATGCTTACACCATTTGAAAATTATAAGGCACAATTGATTTCACGGGTTCAGCGGCTATGGGAAGATAAAGAATTGTGTATTAAGCCACACGATTTCGAACGCTGTATGGACGGCAAATGGACTGATTTATTTTGGACCAGGCGTCGAGATGACTTTGACACAGCATTCAAAAATTTCTTTGACATTTTGTTCACCAATTTTGCGAATCTGACTGAGAGGTGGGGCTACGTGAGTTCAGTTGAGGTTAAAGAAGTAACCGCACAAATGATTGAAGCCGCCTATTATACTCTCAATTATTTTTGCGCCGACGGCGGAAAAACCGAGGTTTGGTATTTGGTATCTAACTGCTTAGGTACACCACCATCGTTTATTCAAAGAGTATTGTTTTTTGCGGTTAGTGAGTATATGCTGCAAGCTAAAGGCGATATACAGCCATCACTCTACCAATGGGTCCGTATCATTTGCAACCTTACGAATAATACCAATGAGCAAATTGGACGCACAGAAAACTTCAGAGCGGCAATTCAGGCGATTGCCGCGTTGGTTCCACACTGGAACAACCTGCTTGAATATTTTGCAAATAATGCTATCGACATGAAAACATTCTCGCCTGCTCAGATCGATGAAGAGAGGATCAAGGCAAATTTAATTCTTCGTAATCCTGACTTTGCCGAGAAAATTCTGTCAGCCGAGAAGCATGGCTATTTCAATGGGCAGCTTCGCTCTGCTCTTGCGTTAGCAGAAATAACGTACGAAGTTGCAAACAAAGAAGAGGAAAAAGGCCTCAAAGAGAAAATGCTTGTCTTTGATATGTATTGGAGCAGGATTTCCGCCCTGTTTACTAGCAAAGAGCCAGTTTTCGGCGTTTTAATGCGCTGCGCTTTACTCTCATATCGGGATTACACATTAAGGACAGGTAGTTATCATTCGTTTGGTGTGGACAATCCCAGTGATCCGGTCGGCTTGAAAGCTTTGTTTGCTGACAGTTCAAAAACAGATTTAATTCGGGAATTGGTAGATGCATTTCCATCAGCGCAGAAGGATGACATTAAGTGCAGTCTGCAGGAAACTGTGAGTAATGCGGACATACCCGAAACCGACTGGCGCTATTGCTTTGTCAAATACCCTAAGCTGTTTGAATATATGAGCAGACAATATATGCGTATTTACAAGGGTGCAAACACTCTTATCGTCAAAAAAATTGCGACAAACGGACGCAATTACGAGGTATTTACATGTACACTCCGGTGCGTTCTCGAAAGTAAAAACAAGCCTTGTGAATACGATTGCGGGTTAGGCAACTATGGAGACCATTACGTCACAACTACTGTAAATGGAAAAAGTATTGTCATTAAGTTCGATCATAATCGGTTTATGGTGTATGATGCAAACATAGATAAGAATAAGGCAGAGGCCATTCTCTTCCAAACGAAAGAAAAACCACTGAGTGAGATTGTCAGCTATTTAGAGTATAATCCTTAAAACACAACCATATCTGAAAGTAACTCTTGTGGTGTTTTAATTACAGAGTTGGGTTCTGGTATCTGTGGCTACTTATTTTATTGAAAGCTATCGTTTAGCTGCTCAAGCCGACAATAAAAGGGTGGTTCGAATTTGAAAAAGCTACAGTTGGAAATAAATTCCTTAGATGTGAAGGCACTCTAATTGAACGGTATGGAAAGTATGGCTCATTTTTAGGATACTCCAATTTCCCCAAATGCAAGTTTTCAAAGCAGATATGATAGTATTTAGGGAAGCTGGATTTGTATTTCAGCTTCCCGTTTTTTATAAATGTTGCATGAGTATATTTATATTAAAAATACTAC
>NZ_JBDNLG010000031.1:0-26488 GCF_047718355.1 Ethanoligenens sp. | reverse complement strand
GCTTATTATTTTATTTTTTGGCTTTATTCTACATGTTTTTTCGCATTTTGTTTAATATTACGTGCATTTTGTGGTGTCTTTTGCATTTTCTATTCATCTGCCAGATCATACGGTGCGGCAAGCCGTTGTTCATCCACTGGCATTGCCACGATCACTTGGGTCTGGGATGCCTGAAGATCCTGCACAATCTTGGGGTCGATACGCCAATCCGTGATGATCTGATCGATGCTGTCCAGTTCACAAATCTGTACAAAAGTGCTGGTACCAAATTTACTTGAGTCCGCCACAAGAATCACCTGCTCGGAAATCTCGATCATTTTCCGCCGCACCTTGGCTTCCTCCACATGATAATCCGTCACACCATTTTTGATAGAGATCCCACTGGCACCGATAATTGCTTTGTCCACGCGGAAATTTTCCAGTCCGCCATCGGCCATAAACCCAGAGGTGGAATAGTCTCCTTTGCGCAGCTGCCCGCCCAACATAAACACACGGCAACTGTCGTTTTTGACCATTTGCATCCCAACAGGTAAGGAATTGGTCAAACAGGTCAGGTACTGCTTAGATGCCAGGCATTTTGCCACTTCCAAAGTGGTGGTACCCAAATCCATGACAATGGTGTCCCCATCCTTAATGAGATCCGCAGCCCTAAGGGCAATCGCCTGCTTTTCCGCTGTCCTGAGCAACTCACGGCTGGTATACTGGCGCTCCACTCCTTTGGAGACATTGGAAATGGCACCGCCATATACACGTTTGAGTGCCCCCTGATTCTCCAGCGTTTCCAAGTCCCTGCGGATGGTTTCAACCGAAACCTGGAATTGTTTCGCCAGTTTGCCCGCGTTTACCATACCGTCCGTATGGATCTGCTTCATGATTTTGTCAAGCCGTTCATGAACCATGCCGTTCCATCCTTTGCTTTCCTGCCTGTGGATGCACGAACCGCACATCTGCAAGTCGTATTTTCGTATATTATAACAGTGTTGCGATACTTTTAAAACAGTTATTTGTGATTTTGTCAGCATTTTGTGTGTTTTTATCTTTTAATAAAAAGCATTTACTGCCAATCACAAAAAGATCAGCGTTTTTACAACCACCGGAATCACTTGCGCAACCGGCATCCCTATATCGATGTAATCCCCATCCCGCGCACGGATGCCATCAATGCAAACGACCGGCCGTTTCGGGAACGAGCGCTGCAGTACTTGTCCCAATGCTTTGGCAAAGTCGTTTTCTATCACCACAACAATCGGAACATTGCGTGCGGCAAACAGCCGGACAATTGGTTCCGCAATCTGCTTGACGCACTCATAAGAGGGATTTTGAGGGCCTTCAAATGCAAGTGCTGCCGCCGCATCACCAAACCGCGCCCATTTTTCTTCTGCGGTTTGCGTCCATTCTTTTTCATCCTCCACGACAGACATACAAATGACCGGCAGATTTTTTAAGGGAAGCACAGATGCGTCATACACTACCGTTCCACCGCTCACCTGCATCGAATAATTACACGCGCCAATCACCGTCGCTCGAATTTTCTCTACCGCTTCACAGAAGAGTTGCGGAAACGGGAAAAACGCCTCACGTATCTTCGCCCCCAGCAGCGGCCCCATGTCGCCATACCGAGCGGTCTCCATCAGACTTTCCACATGCGCGCCGGAATACACGCACTCTGCAACACCGCCCGAGAACGTGACCGCATCCACCGGGCGTGGCGCATACGCATGGCCGATGAAGAGTGCCTCGGTCGTTTTTTCCAATGGTTTCAGACCGGCAAGCTGCAAGAAGCAATCCGCCAGAATCTCACACAGCCAACAGAGCTCCGCGAATGCAACGCGACTGCCACTGTGGATACACAAGTGATATGTATCCACCAAAGGGGCAAGCCGTTCGGACAGATAGCACACATTTCCCGTCGCATCGAGCCGGACGAGCCTGCCGCCGATATCCAGGGCAAACGCATCCGTCACCACGCCGGTCTGGAACAAGCACGCGTTGGTTGTGCCCCCGCCGATGTCAAAATTAAGCACAGATTTTTCCTGCTTTTTAGAAAAGTCCGCCGCACCGGCGCCTTGCCCCGCCAAGATGGATTCCAAATCGGGGCCAGCCTCCGCCACCACAAAATCGCCCAACTGCTCCGAAAGGGCATCCACTGTCGCACGGGCATTGCGCTTACGCGCTGATTCGCCAGTAATAATCACTGCTCCCGAAGAGAAGTCCGCACGTTTATAGCCACTCTTTAAAAACTCGGCAGACAAAATCTGCTCAACCGCTCCGATGTTGATTCCATCGGCACAAAGCGGTGTAAAGTAGATTGGGCTTTGATACAAGACCTGTTTTTCTGTAATCTCCACATGCGGCGGGTCAAACGGCCCCGCCGTATTTTCCACCGTCAACTGTGACAGAATCATCTGCGTTGTCGTTGTGCCAACATCCACACCCGCGCTGTAAATCTTCTGCTTCATCGTATCACGACCATTTCTGTCTGCATTCTCCTTGCGCACCCGTTCCTCCGCGCAGTATCCGATAATAGATGGACGCCTGTGCCCGCATAGGGAGCGCACCATCTCTCTTATAAAACACGTTTGACTGCTTTGGTAACGGTGAGCCACCGGATGATTGCTTTGCGAAGCAGATCCACCGGCAGGATGGTTAACGCAAGCAAGGTGGATATCAGCCATTCCTGTATAGTTAACCCATAGCAATGAAACACCGCACCGCCAAAATATGTCATGCCCACCTGCACCGCAATAATCAAGGCAATGATCTGCAAAAAGCCTTTGTTTCTGCCGATATGCTCCAGCAGGTGCAACGTGTCGGTTCGGGCATTGAACGCATTACAAACGGCAGATAGGATAAAAAACACAAAAAAGCCGGTATACAAATACCGTGCCTGTGCATCCGGGCGGAAAAACGTGCGCACGAACGGCACACACAAAAATACCAGACCCAGTACAAATATCCACAGGCTGTCCGTGAGGATGGACGTCCACATCGGACGGTTGACAATTGCTTCATCCCTGCATTTAGGCTGCTCCCGCATGTAACGGCGCAGTGCCGGTTCTCCGCCAAACGCCAGTGCCGCCAATGTGTCCATCACCAGATTCACCCACAAGATCTGCATGATGGAGAGAGGGGCATCCATTCCCAGAAACGGAGCGACCAGTGAGAGCAGCACAGCGGCTACATTGATGGTCAGCTGAAATACGATGAATTTGCGCACACTGTTAAAAATGGTGCGCCCGTAAAGGATGGCCTTGTCAATAGAGCTGAAATTATCATCCATAATGACGATATCGCCCGCTTCTTTGGCAACTTCAGTGCCGCCGCCCATAGCAAACCCCACATCCGCTTTTTTCAGTGCCGGGGAATCGTTCACGCCATCACCGGTCATGCCCGCCACCAGCCCCATCTCCTGCGCCAGCCGCACCAGACGGCTTTTATCAGCGGGCAGGGCGCGTGCCACGACACGGATATCCCGCAGTTTTGCTTTAATGTCCGCATCCGACAATACAGCCAACTCATCCGAGGTGAGGACAAGTTCCGCATCCGAGGTAAGCAAACCGGCTTCTTTGGCGATGGCTACCGCAGTTTCCTTTCGGTCTCCCGTAATCATCACAACCTGCACACCCGCGCCTTGCACCTCACGGATGGCCTCCACCGATTCGGGCCGCACCTCGTCCCGAATACCGATAACTCCCACCAGTGTCCAGTCGTCGCCTTCAGGTAATGCATCCCCGTTTAGCGGGCGATGGCTTACCGCCAGCGCAAGCACACGGATTGCACGATGTGCCAACGCATCGATATGGCGAACCACACAGCCATCGGCGCAAAGGCCCTGTGCATAGGGCTGCGGTTCTCCATGCGCATCATAATACGCACGGCAGTGCGGCAGAATCTTCTCGGGTGCGCCCTTGATGAGCGTAATCGTGCGGTCGCTTTCAATCTGTGCGGCAGAAAACTTGTTCTCACTGCTGAACGGAATGGAATGGATGGCGGCCGCATGGGGCGCTTCATTCCGTCTCGCTGCAAAGCTGAGGATGGCGCGCTCGGTCGCATTGCCGCCCACCACCCTCGTGCTTTTGCCTTCACCGGTCAAGACGGCATCGGTGTTGTGGTGCAGGCTTAACGACAGCACCCGTCCAAGTCCGCCCACCACTTCCTCATATTTTTGATAGGCATTCCCCTGCCCATCGAGAAACACGACGGCTTCCAATTTTCCCTTTGTGATGGTGCCGGTTTTGTCACTGAACAGGATGTTCAAGCTGCCTGCCGTCTCGATGCCCGAAATCTTCCGCACCAACACATGGTCGCGCAGCATTCGCCCCATGTTCAGTGCCGACACAATGGCAATCATCAGCGGGAGACCCTCCGGCACCGCCATGACGATGATGACAACCGAAAGAATGACCGCCTCCACCACCTGATTGAGCAATGCCATCCAGTCGGTACAGAAGGCAAGAATGCGCCCGATATCAAACCCATTGCGCACCACAATGCACTCAAACAACACCGCCAGCGCAATACCCACGCCGCCGATGTACCCAAACTTGCTGATTCCCCCCGCCAGCCGTGTTAATTTGACCTTCAGCGGGGAATCACGTTCTTCGTCCAGCTGCAATTCCCCTGCAATCTGCCCATAGACAGAGTGGTCGCCCACCGTAGTCACACGCAGGACAGCATTCCCCGCACACACCACCGAACCGCGGAACACCTGATATGGATCAAGGAAATCCATACCACCGTCCTGCTCGATATAGTCCGGCGGCATCACCATTTTTTGAGCCTCTTTCGCCTCGCCATTGAGGATTGACTGATCCACCTTTAAACTGCCATCCACCAGCACGCCGTCGGCAGGCACCTTGTCGCCCGTTTGGAGCAGCACACAATCGTCTACCACCAGTTCGGTAATAGACAGCTCGACGATTTCCCCATTGCGGTACACTTTGCACAGGATGGCCGACGCTTCCGCCTGCAAGTGTTGGAACGCGTTTTCGTTGCGATATTCAGAGAAAGTGGAGACCAGCGTTGCCAGCAGCACCGCAATTGCTATCCCAAGAGATTCGTACCACTTGGTCTGCCCCAAAACAGCAAACAAAATATTTGCGGCCAATGCGACACACAGGACACGGATCATTGGGTCGCCAAAATTTGAGCGAAGTTTTGTCCAAAACCCTTCCCTTTTCTTTTCCGTGAGCCGGTTTTCTCCATATTGCGCACGCGATGCACCCACCTGTCTGTCATTCAAGCCCCAGCTTTGCATGATCGGTCTCCTTTATTAATGCAGATACCAGCAGTTTCCCCATACGAACAGCCGCTATTCCAAGCAAACCCTACAGGTTTTCCCGCGGGATCTTTCTTCTTTCGACAAAACTTATATTTACAAAAAGCCGGCACCGCCGTTCCCGGCGCTGTCGGCTCTTTCAGTGTTTTAATTTTACTGCCTTTTGAGTGCGATGGCTTCTTTGGCTTTTGAAACGAGATGCTCCGCAGTCAGCCCATAATACCGCAGAACATCCGCTGCCGGCCCCGACCGACCAAACACATCCTCAACGCCCACGCGCAGCACCGGTACCGGGCAGCTTGCGGCGACAGATTCACAAACCGCACCACCCAGACCGCCGATAACATTGTGTTCCTCAGCGGTTACGATGGCGCCGGTCTCCTGTGCTGCGGCGGCAAGAAGCGCGTCATCAATCGGCTTGATGGTCGGAATATCCAACACACGCGCACTGATGTTTTCATTGGCAAGCAGCTTTGCCGCATCCAGTGCCTGCTCCACCATCAGCCCAGTTGCCGCCAGTGTTACATCCGTGCCACTGCGCAGCACATGACCTTTTCCAATAGCAAACGTATAGGATGCTTCATCAAAAACAACCGGTACCGGCAGACGCCCGAACCGCAGATAAACCGGTCCCTTGTGTTCCGCCGCCGCACGCACGGCGGCACGCGCTTCCACAGCATCCGCCGGGGAGATGACTGCCATACCCGGAATGGTGCGCATCAGTGCAATATCCTCGCAGCACTGGTGGGTTGCGCCGTCTTCGCCCACCGACAGACCCGCATGGGTCGCGCCAATTTTGACATTTGCCTGCGTATACCCGATGGATGTGCGCACCTGCTCAAACGCGCGCCCCGCAGCAAACATTGCAAAAGTGCTTGCAAAAACGATTTTGCCAGTTGTCGCAATGCCTGCTGCGGCAGCCATCATATTGCTTTCGGCAATGCCACAGTTGACATGCCGCTCCGGATATTTCTTTTTAAACAAGTCTGTTTTGGTGGATTTGGACAAATCAGCGTCCAACACCACCAGATTAGGATACTCCGCACCCAACGCGGCCAGCGCTTCGCCATATGCCTGTCTGGTCGCGACCCGCGTCGCCTCTGCCATCAATTTCCCGCCTCCAGCTCCAAAAGTGCCTCGTCTAATTCCCGCAGCGCCTGCTCCCGCTGTTCGCCATTGGGCGCAGTGCCATGCCATGCTGCCTCGTTTTCCATAAAGGACACACCTTTGCCCTTTATAGAACGTGCCACGATGATTGTGGGTTTGCCTTTTACCGTCTTGGCAAGCGTGTAGGCGGCGTCAATCGCATCAAAATCATGCGCGCTGATCTCGATGACATTCCAGCCAAATTCACGGAACTTGCCCGCAATAGGCAGTGGGGAGAGGACATCTTCGACATGCCCGTCAATTTGCAAACCGTTGAAATCGACAAACGCCACAAGATTGTCCAATTTGTAATGTGCGGCAAACATTGCCGCCTCCCACACTTCCCCTTCTTCCAGTTCCCCATCGCCCAAGATGGCATAGGTGCGGTAGCTGTTTCCAAACAGTTTGGCCGAAAGAGCTATGCCGCAGGCGGCGGAGACGCCTTGCCCAAGCGAACCGGTGGACATATCAAGACCAGGCACATCCAACATGTTGGGATGCCCCTGCAACGGGCTGTCCAAATGCCGGAAACCGGGCAGCCAGTCGGTGGGGAAATATCCTTTCATCGCCAGCGCCGCGTAGACCGCAGGCACGCAATGCCCTTTCGACAAAACAAACCGGTCGCGGTCTTCCCAATTCGGATTGGATGGGTCGATGCGCAACTCATGAAAATAAAGGTACGTGACCACATCCGCAATCGACAGCGACCCGCCCGGATGACCGGACTGCGCGGAGTAGACTTCCTCAATCACATACTTACGAATCTGCAGCGCCTTTTTTGCCAGCGCCAGCTTCAACTGTTCCTCCAATACCGTTTGTCCTCCTAAAGTTCCGTGCACCGCACGGTCTATTCTACCGGTTATAACCGATATGTATGACAGCGCCTGTCACTGCACGTTGGCTGTCACCTGTTTTTTAATCAATTCAATAAAATCGGCCACTGCGCCGTGCTCACATGGCCCAACCACCACATCCGCCACGTCCTTGATCGCCCGCGGAGCCTCCGCAGGCGTGCCGCTGAACGCAGCCGTTTGCAGCAAGGTCAAGTCATTATAATAATCGCCGATCGCAAAGATATGTTCTTTTTCAATCTGCAGCTGTGATGCCAACCGCAACACCGTGCTGCCCTTGGAAATATTACGCGGCAGCACCTCTAAAAAATTGACGCTGGAAAAAATAAAGTCCCATCCCTCATTCGGTTCCTGCGTCGCAAAATCAGCAAAAACCGGCAGACGGTCTTGTTCCGCCGCAAAAATCATCTTGTGCCAACCGGTTTTCGGTACATGTTCCAGATCAGTCATCACATAATGCAGACGCTCATTGCTGGTATGCCGGCGGGTCGCCACACTTTCATGTACAATGTAAACGGCGTCGTCGGTGAGCAGTTCCACACCGACTTCCGGAAAACGGTCAATCGTCTTTAAAATCAGCTGTGTTATGCTCTCCGGCAGGTCTGCACTCCAGACAAACTGGTGGGATGCGTAATCAAAGATTACCGCACCGTTGAATAAAATGCAAGGGGCGTTGACTTTGACCCGATCCAGAAACGCACCCGCAGAAGAATGCGTTCGGCCGGTGGCAAATGCAAAGCGTCCGCCACCCTCCATAAATGCACGCGCGGCATGGATATTGCGCGCGGGCATATCAAATGTTTCGGTAATCAGTGTGCCATCCATGTCCGATACAAGCAGATATCCTTCATATGGAAGTTTTCTCGACATACGGCCCTCCTGTGTATACGCGGCCTGACGGCCATCTCCCGTAAAATACGGTCTGCGGGACTGTCCACAACATTGCAAGTCTGCAAACCATCCCACTTGCACTTATCATATTACCATACTGTCCGGTCATCCCGCAAGGGTATGAAGGAATTGCTGAAAATACGCCGGCAGATCGCTGGTAAACTCCATATATTTTCCGGTGGACGGATGGATGAAACCCAGTGTGCGGGCATGCAGGCACTGCCCGCGCAGACCGCGCAGTGCCTTCCCATAGACAGGGTCACCCGCCACAGAATGCCCGATGTATGCCATGTGCAACCGGATCTGGTGGGTACGTCCGGTTTCCAACCGCAGGCGCACATGGGTATATCTCGCATATCGGCGCAAAACAGTATAATGCGTCACAGCGGGTCTGCTGTTCTTCTGTGTCACCGCCATGCGCTTGCGCTGTGTGGGGTGCCGCCCCACCGGTGCGCTGACGGTACCGGTATCCTCCTTGACAATTCCGCAGACCACCGCCTCATATTCCCGCAAAAAACTGTGGGCCTTGATTTGTGCCGCAAGACTTTGATGCGCATGGTCGTTTTTGGCGACCATCAGCAAGCCGCTGGTATCCTTATCGATGCGATGCACAATGCCCGGACGCAGTACCCCGCCGATACCCGACAAACTGTCACCGCAGTGAAACAACAAGGCGTTGACCAGCGTACCGTCCGGATTGCCTGCGCCGGGATGCACCACCATACCCTGCGGCTTATTCACCACCAGCAAATCGTTGTCTTCGTAGACAATATCCAACGGGATATTCTGTGCTTTGGCCTCCAGCGGCACGGGGTCCGGAAACACGATGATAATTTCATCACCCGCACGCAGACGGTCGTGTTTGCCGCCCGGCTTGCCATTGACAGTGACCTGCCCACTCGCCATCAGCTTTTGCAGGCCGGAACGCGTTTGCTCGGGGCAAAGGCGGGCAAGCGCCTTATCCAGCCGCTCGCCCGCCTGTTCAATCCCCACCAGAAAAGCCTGCCGTGTCATCGTCTGCCCCACTCCTCCTGCAACAAAAAAGACAGGCAGAGCAGCACAGCACCCACGACAACAAAACTATCCGCCACATTGAAGATGGCGAAATTGATGATCTTAACATACAGGAAATCGACCACTTCGCCGTGCCGCACGCGATCGATGAGGTTGCCCACGCCCCCCGCCACAATCAGCGTAAGCGCAAGATTACCCAGTCTGGTGCGCATTTTTCCCGCCAGCAACACCCATACGCACACACATACCAGCGCCACCGTGAACCCGACTAAGATCCAGCGCCCATACGACAGGTTTTGAAACATGGAAAACGCCGCGCCGGAATTACGCAAATAATAAAAATGCAAGAATGGGCCGAGAACCGGAAAATCCTCATTCAATTGCATGTTTGCTGTCACCGCGAGTTTGGTCAGCCGGTCGGCAACAACCAGAACAGCCGCAAACACCAGCCACAGCCAGGGCGGTATTCCGCCACGCTGTCCGCGCCTGTATCTGTGCGAATGGGAGGAAAACACACTGCGACTCATTCTACAATCCCCGCGCAGCGGCTGCAAAGAGTCGGGTGTTTTTCCGATTGCCCCACCGTATCGCTGTAGACCCAGCACCGCTCACATTTTTGCCCGTGCGCGTGGGAGACAGTGACCGACAGTCCATCTACTTCGCCTTGGAATGCCCCTTTTCCCTCTTTTTCCAGATGCACGCCGGACACGATAAATGCTGCGGGCAATTCATCCCGTACCGACTGTAAGAAGTCAAATAGTTCTCCCGTACTGTAAAGCGTGACTTCCGCCTCCAGCGAACCGCCGATTTCATGCGCGGAACGAGAAAGCTCCAACGCCTTCTTTACGTCATCGCGAATGACGTGGATACGCTCCCAACGGCTAATAAACGCATCGTCAAACGACTCGCCCGAAAGTGACGGCATACCCGCATACAACACGCTTTCCTGCTCTTTGTCATGCGGCAGATACTTCCATATTTCTTCCGCTGTAAAGACGAGGATAGGCGCGACCAAACGCGTGAGCGAATCAAGCACACGATGAATAACGGTCTGTGCCGCACGTCTGGCGACAGAATCGGTTTTCTCAACATAAAGCCGATCCTTCAGCACATCCAAATAAAAATTGGACATATCCACCACGCAGAAATTATGCACCGCGTGGAAGATGGTGTGAAATTCATAATTTTCATAGGCAGCAATGACGGTCTTTTGCAGTTCATCTAGCCGCCAGACCGCCCATTTGTCGATAGGCAGCAAATCGCCAAACGCCACCGCATCTTTTTTCGGATCGAAATCCGATGTATTGCCCAAGATATACCGCGCCGTGTTGCGGATCTTCCGATATACTTCCGAAAGCTGCTTGAGAATGCCATCCGAAAAACGGACATCTCCCTGATAATCCGAAGAGGCCACCCACAGACGCAACACATCCGCGCCAAATTTTTTTGCAACGTCAAGCGGGTCTACACCATTGCCAAGGCTTTTGTGCATGGCGTGTCCTTCGCCATCCAGAACCATGCCATGGGTGATAACCATCTTGTAAGGCGCAACGCCTTTCCACGCGATGCTGGTAAGCAGCGAGGACTGGAACCAGCCGCGATACTGATCGTTGCCTTCCAGATAAATATCGGCAGGCCAGTGCAGGTCGGGGCGGGTCGCCAACACAGCGGCGTGGGTCACGCCCGAATCAAACCACACGTCCATAACATCCTGCTCTTTGGTGAAATGATGGCCGCCGCAAGTGCAAGCCGTCCCCTCCGGCAAAATTTCCTCCGCGCTATAGCGCCACCAGGCATCCGCGCCTTCCTTACGGAACAGAGCTGCTACGGCGTCGATACTCTCGCGCGTAATCAGTTCTTTACCGCAGTCCTTGCAATAGAAAATTGGAATGGGCACGCCCCACAGGCGCTGACGGGAAATACACCAGTCGCTGCGGTCACGCACCATACCGGTAATGCGCTCCTCGCCCCATTCCGGCAGCCAGTCCACGCCATGAATGGCCTCAAAGGTTTTTTCTTTAATATCATTCACCGAGCAGAACCACTGCTCAGTTGCGCGGAACAACACCGGATTCTTGCAGCGCCAGCAATGTGGGTATTGGTGCGTGATATGTTCCGTCGCAAACAGCGCGCCGGTCTGCGCAAGATATTCGCGGATGGCCTTATTTGCCTGTGTGGTTGTCAAGCCCTCGAACTGCCCGGCCTCTTTGGTCAGGCGGCCTTTGGCGTCCACCGGCACCACGACAGGAAGCTGCGGATAGTTTTGGCAGACCTGAAAATCTTCCACGCCGTGTCCCGGTGCGGTATGCACGCAGCCGGTACCGCTTTCAAGCGTGACATGATTCCCAACGATGACCAGAGACTGCCTGTCCAAAAACGGGTGCTTGGCAACGAGACCTTCCAGTTCCGCGCCCGGAATCGTGCCGATCACTTCAAAATCCTGAACGCCGCCGGCCTGCATCGCCTTTTCAGCCAGTGCCAGCGCCACAACATAATACGCGTCGCCCGCACGCACCAGCGCATAGTCGAAGTCCGGTCCCAGACAAATCGCCACATTTCCCGGCAATGTCCATGTAGTCGTCGTCCAAATGACAAAATAAGTCTTGCCCGGCTGTGCGCCAAGGGAGAACAGCTTCCCTTTGTCGTCCGTCACCTCAAATTTGACGTAGACGGAGTCGCACGGGTCCTCTGCATATTCGATTTCTGCTTCCGCAAGGGCAGTCTCATCGTGCGGGCACCAATAGACCGGCTTCAATCCTTTATAGATATAGCCTTTCAGCGCCATTTCGCCGAAGACCTCAATCTGCCTTGCCTCAAACGCGGGATTGAGCGTACGGTACGGGTTTTTCCAGTCCCCAAGGACACCGAGCCGCTTAAACTGCTCCGTCATCGTTGCGACATGCGAAAGTGCAAAATCACGGCAGTGCCTGCGGAATTCTACCGGATCACCGCTTCGCCTGTCCAGTCCGACCTTGTCGATCGCTTTGCGTTCAATGGGCAGACCATGTGTATCCCAGCCCGGCACATACGGTGCTTTGAAACCAGACATGTTTTTGTAGCGCATGATAAAATCCTTGAGGATCTTGTTCATGGCTGTACCGAGATGAATGTCCCCGTTGGCATAAGGGGGGCCGTCATGCAGCACAAAAAGCGGCTTTCCTTCGTTATGCCGCATCAAGGCGCTCCAAAAATCCTGTTCTTCCCACTTTTTGAGCTGTTCCGGCTCTTTTTGGGCCAGCCCTGCCCGCATAGGGAATGCCGTCTGCGGCAGGTTCAGCGTTTTGTTATAATCCTCAGGCATGGGTACACGTCGCTCCTTATCAGGTGTTTACGAAAAACGGAAACCAATCCGTATCGGGAAGGCGCCATAGCGGCGTCCGTTTATTCTTTATCTTGCATGCGATCCGTCGAAAGCGGGACATATTCCCCCGTTTGCTCGTCAAAGCGCATATTCAGACGGACCGGCACGATATGGGCGGGTTCTGGCGCCCTGTTTGTGTCTGAATCGGTTTGTATCTTCTCAGTGGGTACGTCCTCAACAGGCGCCTCCGCAGCCGCAGCCTGCGCGTATGCCACATCATTCGAAGAGGGCTCTTCTGTCTCACTCGCAGTCTCTAGCCCATTTCCATCATCTTTGAGAGGAGATGCACCGGTGGTCTGCTCGGATTGTTGCGCATCGGCGGGATCTTCTTTCGTTTCCACCGGCATCGCACCGATTAATTCGAGATGGGCACGGTAAACATCCAGCAAGTGGGAACGAAAAGAAGCAACTTCGGTCTTAATACGCGTCAGTTCCTCTTTTTCGTGTGCGATTTGTATCTGCACACTGCCCGTCAAACGGTCTGCCTTTGCACGTGCTTCTTCAAGCAACTCGTCTGCTTGCTTTTTCGCGTTGTTCACCAGCGAATCCGCAAATTTCTGGGCACTTAAGAGTGCATCGCGCAGGCTGTCCTTATCGGCTTCCACCTCCGCAGTCTGCCCGCGCAGAACTTCCAACTGCCGTTTAAGATCGTTATTTTCACGCGTCAGCTGGGCAAAAGCCGTAGCCGCTTCCGCAAGAAACGTTTCTACTTCTGTGGTTCTATAGCCACCCACGCGTGCCTTTTCAAACCGTTTGTTTAAAAGCTCACCTGACGTCATGCTGTTGCCTCCTCATCTGATATCACAAGTATTTGCGTGCCGCAAAACGCAGCCGGCCTTTGCGGGTAGGCGGGCCGATGGCGTCCACCACAAAGCGGCCGTATCCGCGGACAGAGAGCGAAGCGCCGGTCGCGACTCTGTAGGCTCTATCGGTCACCGACAAGCAGTCCACTGTGACCAAACCGCCCGCGATACATTTTTCGGCCTGTGTGCGAGAGATACCCGTCAACGCGGAAATCACGCAGTCAAGCCGCTCGGACGCGATGGTATCGGTCATCTCCGCAAAGTGTGCCTCACGATGCACTGTCTCCCCAGCGTACACCGTGCAGGAAACATTAGCCGACCCCACGCGGGAAAGGCTGGACAACACAAAAGCCGCGACCGCGTTTTCCAAAAACGCCACGCAGTCTTTTGGCCGCACAACCAAATCGCCTATTTTCTCGCGTTTCAAACCGAGCGAAAGCAACGCACCTAAAAAATCCCGATGTGTGAGCGCCGCACCCTTCCACGCAATCTGCACAGCCGTGATGGGAAACGCTGCATTGTCCGGCTGCATCCACTGTGGGAAGACGCCAAGCATTCGGCGCTCCGCTTCCGCATATCCGCCCCAGAAAAAGGGAGCGGAATCCCGCAAATATTGCGAAACAACTGCCTGCTCGCGCGCATCCAGAAACCCCAGAAAGCGAGCTGTCTGCCGCTCAGCCGCCGCTACCGCGTCATCCACGCGTGAAAGCAACAGGTTGTCCTCTGTTCCCATATGACTCATTGGAGACCGCCGTCCGTCAATGGAACAAACTATAAAGCAGGACGATGATCCGCTGAATAATCATCAGAAGAATCCAAGCCGCTATTGGTGAAAAATCCACCGGAAGACGACGGGTGAATGGGATAAGCGCCAGCAAATGCCGGACGGGAGCAAGCACCGGTTCGGTCAAAGCCACAATGAACCGACCCACATGGGACTGGATGAGCTGTGGCACCCACGAAATAATCGCCCTGACAAAAATCAGCGATGTGATGATCCAAATCAGCCAATAAAATGCTTCCAGTAGCCCGTAACTCAAATCAAAGCCCAATCCATTCCCTCCAAAGCGGAACAACACGCCGCCTCCGCGCCAAAACGAAAAGCCGCCCCACCATCAAACAGGGCGGCGCCCGAAACACATGTAATCGCTTAAGAAATCGCTGACGGATTTAGGCTTTCTTTAAAAAAACACGCCATTGCTTTCCAGTTCGTCCAATAAATCACCCACAATGTCCACATTGTATGGGGTAATGATGAACGTGCTGTTCGCGACACGTTTGATCTGGCCATTGTTCGCATATGCCACGCCGCTCAGGAAGTCCACAATCCGGCGGGAAACATCTTTGTTGGTTGATTCCAGATTCAGCACGACTGTGCGCTTGTCGTTGAGATGGTCGGCAACGCCCACCGCATCCTCAAAGCGTTCCGGCTTAATGAGTACAACTTGCAGCTGCGCTGTGGTGTGGATGTTGACCACCTTGTTGTTGCGGCGAACATCGTCCGCATGGCTGGTGGATTTGTCCGGTGCTTTCGCAAGCAGGTCAACTTCTTCTTCGTCGTAGTCTTCGTCTTCCGCAGTCATAAAATTCTTCAGTTTTTCAACAAGTCCCATAATATTATGTCCTCCTGCAATATATTGTTTTATCGCCTTCCAAAGATCGCGGTTCCAACCCGCACCATTGTGGAGCCTTCCTCAATAGCTATATCAAAGTCCGCAGACATGCCCATTGATAAGATGTGCATGCTTCTATTATCCGTTTTTTTAGACGCAATGTCAATAAACAGTTTGCGCATTGTCCGAAAATATGGACGAACCGCCTCTGCATCCGTGCAGCGCGGAGGTACGGTCATCAGCCCGCAGACCCGCAAATGTGGAAGCGGCGCGATTTCATCAAGCAACGCAGTCAGTTTGGTCGGCGGCACACCGGATTTGGCTTCCTCTCCGCCAATATTGACTTCAACGAGGATATCCATTATCTTTCCGCATTTTTCCGCCTGCTTGTCAATCTCCTGTGCAAGATGGGCGCTGTCCACCGACTGGATCATGTCCACCTTATCAATCACCTGCCGCACCTTGTTTGTCTGTAAATGGCCAATCAGATGTTCGGCCTGCTCCGCGCCCAGTTTGATATCGGGCAGTTTGCCAAGCAGTTCCTGCACACGGTTTTCACCTATCACGCGCACGCCGCATGCCAACACGGCGTTGACATCCTCGGCCGGCATCGTCTTCGTCACCGCCACCAAAGTAATCTCGTCCGCCGAACGGCCTGAGACCCGTGCGGCTTTCTCAATGCGCGCGCGCACGTCTTCCAAGTTCCGCGCAATTTCACGCGCACGCGGAGTCCGTTCATTGCAGCAATTCTCCATCATGTAAATCATCCCTGTTCGTAATTATCGCATCATAGACCTGAAGTCGGCCTGCATCGGTAGGATCCACCGAAGAGACCGTGTAGCCGTTTCCGCTGTAAACAGGCACGATGGTCCGGAACCGGGCCGTGTTCCCGTCCTGCACAAAAACGCCTTTTTTACCTTTAACCACACTGATATACTGATTGTCCACCCGCAAACCGGTGTAACTCCCGATAATCACACGCACGCTCTGGCGCCGAACAGCAGCCAGTTTTTCAGTCATGGAACTGCATTGGAACACTGCCGCATACTGATTGCCGGAAGGGTTGAGCGCCAGCACGGTGGCGGGAATCGCATCCTCGCTGGAAAGAACAAACCGCAGATTTACCTGCGCGCTTTCAGACAGCCGATGCGCCTCATCGGGTGAGAGGAGCGCCACCACATACCATTCAAATTCGGAAACGATCTTACCGGCCGCATCGGCAGGCGGCGTTACCTTTTCCGTCAGCAGCTTCTGCACATCCGCCGGTTTGATGGAAGCAATATTGGAAACATCATATGCGCCTTCATAGCCATCTGCGGTCTTCACAAAATAACCGGCGAGCGGAGACGTGAGCGGCTGGCCCGCAGCGCCTATCTTGGCTTTCAGCGCATCCGCCTGCTTCTGCAATGCGGCAATTGTCCCGTTGAAATCACTGACGGCCCCCGTGGCAAGCTGCTTACGGTTGAGGTAATCCAACAGATTTGCCCCCGCATCTGAAAGGCCGTCCAGATTGGAGCCGGAAGTCGCATCGGCCAGCTTCAGGAAATCCTCGCGCAGTGCAGCGTCCAGCACACTGACATCCGTAACGCTCGCGCTGCCGGAATCCCCGAGGTTTTGCAGCTGCGTAATCTTGTCCTGCAATTTCTGCAGTGCCTGTTGGTTCTGCGCGTCCTGCTCAGTGGGATAAATATTGGCTACCGTGCCGCCTTTGGAAACCCGTTCCCCATCCGTACGCGTGTAATCGATGACGCCCGACGTGCCTCCCTTGAGCACGGTCTCATCATGCAGTGCGATGGCATCCGCCGTAACGGTATCCTGCACAGTGGCAAGCGTCACCCGCTGTGTACGGATGGGATGATACAGCATACGATATGCCTGAAAGCCCACATATGCCAGCAAAAACAGCGACAACCCAACGCGCAACAGCCATTTGAGCGATTTGTTCATACCCATGGATATCAGACGTGCTCTTTATCGGGAGCGGCATTGCTGTCCAAGATAGAGACCGGCCGAACCGGAATCACCGTCGAAATCGCGTGCTTATAAACCAGATCCTGCTTGCCGTCACTTTCGAGAATGACGGTGAAATTATCAAACCCCTTGACCACGCCTTTGAACTGGTACCCATTGGTCAAGAAGATAGTGACGGGGATCTTGTCTTTGCGCACCTGGTTGAGAAAAACATCCTGTAAATTCATTGCTTTCTGCATATAGATTCCTCCAAAGAGATGGCCGCTCCGCACTTGCATCGGGATTTTTGCCCTTACATAACAAGTGTGAGAAGTCACTTCCGATTTTAAACATCGCATATAAACGTTTATTCATTATAACATAGCGTGTTTGATTTATCTATGCCGCGCACGGCTTGTTCACAAATTATTTCAAATTTTCCCATTCCCACCTCGATCCAACAGATGTCCGCCGCACGGCGGAACCATGTCATCTGCCGCTTGGCATACCGTCGGGTCGCGCGCTTGAGATCCTCCACCGCCTGCTCCAGCGGGCAGTCCCCCCGCAGGTACGCTGCCAGCTCTTTATACCCGATGGCCTGCATGGCGGTGCCGTCGCGCACGTCCGCGCGGGCAAAAAGCAAACGGGCTTCCTCCAGCAGGCCGGCCTCCAGCATCGCGTCTACACGCGCGTCAATTTTGGCATAAAGCATGGCACGGTCGGCAAAACCCAATCCGATCTTGCAGGTGCGATAGGGGGAAGGCGTCAGCTTGGAGCGCCGCTGTAGCTCGGACATGGTCACCCCGTCCGTCTCATACACCTCAATGGCACGGATGATGCGCCCTAGGTTATGCGGATGCAGTTTAACGGCAGTCTCCGGGTCAAACCCCGCCAGCCGGTCGAGCAATGCCTGCCCGCCCTGTGCATCCGCTTCCTGTCGCAGACGAATACGCAAAGCGTCGTTCCGTTTGGTTTCCTCAAACGTGCGCCCCGCCAGCAACGAGTCCACATAAAGTCCGGTGCCGCCCGCCACCACCGGCACCTTTCCCCGTGCATGAATGTCCGTGATGCAGGCTTTGGCCATCGCCACATACTCCGCCACACTGCACGGTACAGCGGGGTCACACACCCCAATCAGATGGTGCGGTACGCCGCACATCTCCTCATGCGTAGGCTGCGCCGTGCCAATTGCCATGCCCTGATAGAGCTGCATGGAATCCGCCGAAACAACTTCGCCGCCATAGTGCAATGCCAATTCCACTGCCAGGCGGGTTTTACCGCTGGCAGTGGGACCAACCACGGCGATTACCGGAATCTGGCTCAACCGTGCACCTCCTGTTCTGCAACCTTTACTAAGATAGGACGGCGCTCACGCCCGCCCAAACTGCTTTTCAATCTCTGCGCGCGTGAGAACGAACGCCACCGGGCGACCATGCGGGCAGTAGCGCACATCGTCCAGCGCCAGCACACGCTCGGCCAGTCTGGAAGCCTCTTCCGGGCCAGTCTTATCCCCCGCCTTGACGGCGGCGCGGCAGGCCACCGAATGATAGAGGTCGTCGATGCGTTCGGGCGTGAGGTCTTTGCCGTACTGCGCAAGTTTCCCCGCCAGTTCTTCTACGGCGGGCACAATGTCGTTCTCCCGCAGATAGACCGGCGCGGCGCGCACCAGCACCGTCGCACCGCCGAAATCATCCACATCAAATCCTGTGTCCGACAGCACCGTGCGGTTTTCTAAAACCGCGGCATATTCTTCCCGTGCCAATGTCACCGCGCGCGGCGCCAGCAGCAATTGGCTGGCAGCTTTTCCCTGTTTTCGGATTTCTTCATATAGAATCCGCTCATGTGCGGCGTGTTTGTCAATAAGATAGAGTGTGTCGCCCTCTTCTACCAGAATATACGTGCCAAAGCACTGCCCAATCACACGACGCACAAGCGCCGGGGGGCCCTCCTCCAAAACAGGCGGTGCGGATGCCGCAGATGCTTGCGCATTCGCATCCACGTGTTCGAGTTCGACAGCGTGCAAATCAGCCGGTCTTTGCACTTCCGGCAAAACCGTTTTGTACGCGGATGGTTCTGCCGCCTGCACGGACGACACGGGAGACGGCCGCTCCTGCTGCCGATCTACGGTTTCACGCGGCGTTTGGCATGGCTCATCGTCGTCAACCGTCACATCAATCCGTCCACGCACCACCGGGGTATACGCGGTTGTCGCACCTGTGTGCAGAACACCCGCCTCACTGCCTTTTCCGGATGCAAAATGCAGCTGGCTTCCGGAAGAAGATGCAAACGGCGCCGGGTGTTTTTCCTCTGTTTGGGGCAGTTGCAGTGTGGGGCGCGGATCTTTTTCCGCAATGGCGTTTTTCACCGCATAATAAATCCCCTCAAACACCGCATGTTCGTCCGCAAAACGCACTTCGGTTTTCGCCGGATGGACGTTTACATCGACCAGCGCTGGCGATAGCGCAATATGCAGCACGCAGCCGGGAAAACGCCCAACCATGATGCTTCCCCGATACGCCTGCTCCAATGCCGCCATCGCCGTGCGGGATTTGACCAGCCGTCCGTTGAGGAAGAAAAACTGCATATTGCGGTTGGCACGGGCGCTGACCGGCTTGAGCACATAGCCCGCGACCTGCACGCCGCCCAATTCGTACGCTACTTCCAGCAAATCACGGGCGAAGTCGCGCCCCAGCACGGCATAGATGGCAGAAACAAGCCGACTGTCCCCCGGTGTGTGCAGTTCTTCCCGACCATCCTTGATGAATTTCAGCGAGACTTCCGGATGCGACAGCGCCAGCCGCTCCGCCACCGCACGCACCGCATTGCCTTCCGTCACGTCCTTTTTGAGGAATTTCATCCGTGCGGGGGTATTGTAGAACAGGTCGCGCACAACGATTGTCGTGCCCTGCGGGCAGCCCGCAGGGCCTTGTTCCAGCACCTCGCCGCCTTCCAGTGCAATGCGGCTCCCCTCCAATTCATCCGCCGTGCGGGTAATCAGTTCCACCTTGGACACCGCCGTGATGGACGCCAGCGCTTCCCCGCGGAAGCCAAGCGTCCCGATGGCCTCCAGGTCGGTATCTTTTTGCACCTTGCTGGTGGCGTGGCGCAAAAACGCTGTGGCGACATCCTCCGCCGGAATGCCTCCGCCGTTGTCCGTCACACGGATGAACCGCACGCCGCCGTTTTTGATTTCCAGGGTGAGGACGCGCGCGCCCGCGTCAATGGCATTTTCGAGCAGTTCCTTGACCACCGAGGCCGGACGTTCCACCACCTCGCCCGCCGCAATCTTTTCCGCGACGGCCTTTGGCAGTACATGGATACGGTTCATCGTTTCCGCCACCTTTCTATGTAAAAATCCAATATTTACGTGTCATTCTTCGCAATGTGGCAAAGCTCAAACAGCAGATTGAGCGCCTCGATGGGGGCAAGTGTGTTCGCGTCAATTCCGCGAAGCCTTGCCAGCACGTCTTCCGCTTTCGGGTTGATCAGCGCCATCTGCGCAGGCGCGGCTTCGGCTTTCTTCCGCACCCCGGGTGCGGAAACCGGACGGCCTTCCTCCAGCTCGCGCAAAATCTCCCGTGCGCGGGCAACTACCCGGTCGGGGATGCCGGCCAGCTTGGCGACTTCAATGCCATAGCTGTCATCCGCCCCGCCGGGGATGATACGGCGCAGAAACGTCAGCTCCTCGCCATGTTTTTTCACTGCCACGCTGTAGTTGCGCACGCCGGGCAGCAGGTCTTCGAGTGCTGTCAGTTCGTGGTAATGCGTGGCAAAAAGTGTTTTTGCACCGCACCGTTTCACATCGGCCACGTATTCCACCACCGCGCGGGCGATGCTCATGCCGTCGAACGTAGACGTGCCGCGCCCGATCTCATCCAGCAGAAGCAGGCTGTCTTTGGTGGCGTTTTCAAGGATGCCCGCCACCTCGTTCATCTCCACCATGAAGGTAGACTGCCCGGACGCCAGATCGTCCGACGCGCCCACGCGGGTGAAAATGCTGTCCACCACGCCGATGTGCGCCGCCGATGCGGGGACAAAACTACCGATTTGCGCCATGAGCGCAATAAGTGCCACCTGCCGCATGTAGGTGGATTTGCCCGCCATATTGGGGCCGGTAATAATAGCGACCCGTTCATCGCGCATATCCAGTTCGGTGTCGTTGGGAACGAACGGCACGTCGGTCAGAATGGCCTCAACTACCGGGTGCCGTCCGTCTTTGATGGAGATGCGCCCATCAATGCCAAGATTCGGACGGCAGTAATGGTTCATCGCCGCCACATGCGCGAACGAGCAAAGCACGTCCAGCCCGGCCAGTGCCGAAGCCGTGGATTGGATGCGGTGCAGCTGCTCCGCCACATGCCGGCGCACGCCGTCGAACACCTCGTATTCCAATTGCACCACGCGCTCCTGTGCGCCCAGCACCTTGCCCTCCAGTTCTTTGAGCTCCTGCGTAATATACCGCTCACAGTTGGTCAGTGTTTGCTTGCGGATATATGTATCCGGCACCTGATCAATGTACGACTTAGTCACTTCGATGTAATAGCCAAAGACGCGGTTATAGCCGATTTTCAAGTTTTTAATACCGGTTTTTTCTTTTTCCCGCGCCTCAATCTGGGCAAGAAAGCCTTTGCCGCCGCGCATGATCTCACGCAGGCTGTCAATCTCTTCATGATAGCCGGGGCGGATCATGCCGCCCTCCCGCACGGAAATAGGTGGGTCTTCCTCAATGGCTGCGGTAATCAGCTCATACAAATCAGGAAGCGGGTCGATGTTCCGCGTAATATCCGTGAGCAGCCGCGCCTTGCAAGGGGCAATGTGGGTTTTCAGTCCCGGCAGCCGCTCGATGGTCTCAGACAGCGCACGCAGTTCCCGGGCATTGGCCGTGCCGTAAACAATGCGGGTCATCAGGCGCTCCAGGTCATGCACGCCGCTCAGTGCGTCCATCACGTCCTCGCGCAGGACCGCATTGCCAAACAGCTCATCCACCGCCGCCAGCCGGCGGGTGATGGGGCCGGGGCGCAGCAGCGGCTGTTCGATCCAAGCGCGCAGCAGGCGTTTGCCCATCGCGGTGTTGGTGCGGTCGAGTACCCAAAGCAAGGTGCCGCGCTTTTCCCGTCCGCGCAGTGTCTCACATAGTTCCAGATTGCGTCTTGTCACCAAACCAAGCCGCATGAATTGTGCGTCGCTGTAGACTTCCAGCTGGTTGATGCGTTCCAATCCCGTGATCTGCGTCTGCCGCAGGTAGGCAAGCAATGCGTTGAGCGCGCGAACAACCGCGGGCTTGTCCGCCAATTCCAGTGCCGCCGCATCCGGCTTGCCGAATTGTGCACAAATCGGGACAGCATCGGCGGAAAATGCTTCGTCCGCGGGCTGCCCGACCGCCGCACCCAACCGTTCCCGAATGAACCGCTCCACATCCGCAAGCGCCAGCGCACCGCTGTTGAGCAGCACCTCGCTGGGCGCAAAACGCCCCAGTTCACCGGTCAGTTTCACACCCAATTCTTCGCCGGTGAGCAGAGTGGCATGGACTTCTCCGGTGGACACATCCGCAAACGCCACCCCTGCCTGCCCGTCCTGCACACAGACACCGGCAAGGTAGTTGTTGCGCGATTCATCGAGCATACTGCCCTCAATGACGGTGCCCGGAGTCACCACACGCACAATTTCGCGTTTCACCAGCCCTTTTGCCAGCTTCGGGTCCTCGGCCTGCTCGCAGATAGCGACTTTATACCCTTTTTCCACCAGGCGGGCAATGTAGTTTTCACAACTATGATAGGGTATGCCGCACATTGGGGCACGTTCCTCCATGCCGCAGTCTTTGCCGGTGAGGGTCAGCTCCAGCTCGCGGGAAGCCAGCTTGGCGTCGTCAAAGAACATTTCATAAAAATCGCCCAGACGAAAAAATAAGATTTCGTCCTTATGCTGTTCTTTCACCGCCTTGTACTGTCGCATCATCGGTGTCATTTCGGCCATGGATATTCCTCCGTTTTCTGGTTCAAGCCCGCTGTTCAGTGGCAGCCGGAGCAGTGGTCGCATCCGCCGGAACAATCCACTTCCCCGCTCACGGCACGCTGAATCATGTTATTGATCTGCATCAACAGCTCATTCAGCTCATTCTGCGCGGTATGCAGTTCCGTCATCAGCGGATATGCCATCAGCTCGTCATAATCCGCCGCCAGTTTTTTCTGCATCTCCATCAACTCGCTCCGGTCTTCCGGCGGTTGTTTGATAGATTCCGTCAGCGTCGCTTTCCGGACGTTCCACGCCCGGATCTTGCCTTGCAGCCCCCAATCGGTCTCGACCGCCGCACGTGCCGCCTGAAGCCGTACACAGCGCGGGTCCTGTGTGATTGTCTCAATCAGTTCTTTTGCTTTTTCAATGGCATCCATTCAGTCCCTCTCCTCTACAGGTACAGTTTGCGGCGTGCCGTACAGGGTCACGCCCTTTACTTGCGTAAATTCCACATCGTAAAATTCACCGGGTTCGTCCGCCGGAAATGAGACGGCCACGCCGCTGTCGGTGTGACCGGTCGCTGTATCATCCTGCACACGCTCTGCCAACACGCGTTCCGTTTTGCCCACGTAGTCGTTGAGGAACGCACGGCTTTTTTCTCCCTGCACGCGCAGCAGTTCTTCAAACCAGCGTGCCTTTTCCCCATGTGGCACGGGGTCGGGCATCGTTTCCGCCGGCGTTCCTTTGCGCTTGGAATACAGAAATGTGTACAGGTTTGCAAACCCGACTTCCTCCACCAGCGCGAGCGTCTGGCGGAAATCTTCCTCCGTTTCACCCGGGAACCCGACGATCACGTCGCTGGTCAGGCACAGGTCTGGAATCACCTGCCTGGCATAGGCAACCAGTTCCCGATATTGTGCGGCGGTATACCGGCGATTCATCTGCCGAAGCACCCGGTCGCTGCCGGATTGAAACGGCAGGTGAAGCCTGCGGGAAATCTTCGGGTTGGCCGCAATGGTGTCAAACAGGCGGTGAGACGCGTCTTTGGGATGCGAAGTCATAAAATGCAGGCGGAACTCCCCGGGCAGAACCGCGATTTCAGCAAGCAGCCGAGAGAAATCCCAGCCGTTCTGCAAATCCTTCCCGTAGGAGTTGACATTCTGCCCAAGCAACGTAATTTCCCTGCAACCTGTTGCTATCAATTCCGTCGCTTCCCGCAGCAC
This sequence comes from Ethanoligenens sp., assembly GCF_047718355.1. NCBI lineage: Bacteria > Bacillati > Bacillota > Clostridia > Eubacteriales > Oscillospiraceae > Ethanoligenens > Ethanoligenens sp. The sequence goes on along the minus strand of NZ_JBDNLG010000031.1, from coordinate 2,406 downwards.
CTGCTCCGGCGCGCGCGAGTGTTCCCTGCCCCGCACATACGGCACAATGCAATAGGTGCAGAAATTGTTGCACCCATGCATAACCGGCAGCCACGCGGTGTATGCGCTGTCCCGCCGCACGGGCACGCCTTCAACCACGCCGTTCTGTTCTTCCATGTCAAACACCCGCCCGTTTTCAGCCAGTGTGCGCCACAGCAGTTCCGGGAAACGCGGCAGCGCCCCGGTGCCAAACACCAAATTGACATATGGATAGCTTTGCCTGATTTTCTGCGCAACATGCGCTTCCTGCATCATACAGCCGCAGAGCGCAATCACCATGTCTTGCTTTTGCGCCTTGATTCCCTTCAAAGCGCCCACATTGCCCAACACACGCTGTTCGGCGTGTTCACGCACCGCGCAGGTGTTGAACAACACCAGATCGGCATCCCTGGGGCTGTCGGTAAACGTATAGCCCATCTGTTCGAGCATTCCGCTCAGTTTCTCGCTGTCGCTCACATTCTGCTGGCAGCCGTAGGTGCGCACATACGCCTTTTTCTCCGCCGCCCCCCACAGGCCGCGCACACGCAGGGCATACTGCCGCTGCGTTTCCCAGTTGATCTCGGGGTTTGCCTCCCGCAAATGTTTTCCCTCCCATAATGTGGTTTTATCACACCGCCCAGGTGTGTTCCTTGGCTTTTAATGAAACGTATGGAGTACTCCGTCCACGTCAGAGGTCACACAGTCTTTTCCATTCCGTTTGCTGTGATACATGAGGAGATCCGCACGGCCAATCAGTGAGTTGGATGTATCGTCTTCCTTCGCCATGGTCACGCCTATAGACACCGTGGCCGAAACCAGTTCATCTTTTACCCGTACCACCGCATGATTGATCAGATCGCGCACCCGCTTAGCAACAGCTTCCATATCTGTTTCGTTCTCCACCGCATAGATACCGATAAATTCCTCTCCGCCCCATCTGCCCACAATATCGCTGTTGCGCATCGAACGAATCAGGTTGGCTGACACACTGGTCAACACACGGTCACCTGTCATATGCCCGTACTGGTCATTGATCCTTTTGAAATTATCAAGATCGACAAACAACACGCAGAACTTTTTCCCATGGCGGGTCAAACGGAGCTGCCGGTCATGAAGCGCGCTTTCCAGACTGCGGCGATTGGGCAGATTGGTGAGGATATCCGTCATGGCAAGGTTTAAAAGCACCTCGCCTTCCTGCCTGTTAAAATCCTGCATCAGATCGTCTGTAAAAATCTGCGCCACACCAACAAACTGCTTCTGCTCATAAACCGGCAATACTTTTTCCCAAATCAAGACCTTTCGGCCCTGTTTGTTCCATAAAAAAGCCCGAAATGTACGAATTTGTTCGTCCTGCAATGTTTTTTGAATAAGATTGGCATGATCTTCATCCCTTACGCCATATCGTTCAACCAAAAGCATGTACAGGCTGCTGTAGGGGCGATGCATCGCTTCTTCCCTTGCATACCCCGTGATACGCTGCGCTGCATCGTTCCATAAAAGAACATTGCCCTGCAAATCGACAAAACAAACGCCATATGTGAAACTTGCAAAAATATTATAGCTGATTTGCTCCTGATTCATCCTATCTCTCCGCGCATTCTGCCAAATCCACTCCGCCGTATCATTGCTCCGCTATGCCAAAGAGGTTTACCAGCAATTGCTTGCCTTTTTGGGTACGAAAATATTTCTTACCGATTGAAGCCGCCGCCTCTCCCGAAAGGCCGTCTTCTTCGATGTTGACGAGGAAATCTGCTTCAATCAGCGCTTGAAAATCCGCACCGTCTATTTTTGTGTAACTATGGTGGTGCCCCACCAGATAGCAAACGCGCGCAACCAAAGGAGCCGGCGCATCCAGAGTACTCAAAATCGTGCGCGCCACCGGCGGGCCTTCCAACTCTTGAAATTCACCTGCGGAAGATTGATGTTTTTGCTCTGCGTTGTGGATACCAATATCGTGCAGCACTGCGGCAGTGAGCAGCGATTCACGCTCAAAGGTCGGCAACTGCCCGCCAATGATCAGTGCATAGCCGAACACCTTGAGTGCGTGGCCGATACGGCGGGTATCCGACCCATTGTACGCCGTCATATGGTATAGCACATCGGCTATAAAAGCATTAAAATCATCCATTGCAAGTCCCTCCGGTTATCGTCTGGGCCGCCCGCCGCATCCATACGGGTGGTGTCGTAAGCTCCATATCTGCGCATTTCCGCATTGCAAAAAGGAAAACACACAAACCGTGTTTGTTTTCTATGTTTGTACTATAATCATTATAACCATTATTTTTCTGGGTGCAAGCCCTTAGCGGGAGCATTCCTTTTGCCTCTTTTTAGTAAAAAGGATAAAATAATTGATGAGATGGCTTGACACAGCTCACAAAAGATATATAC
>NZ_JBDNLG010000030.1:0-27136 GCF_047718355.1 Ethanoligenens sp. | reverse complement strand
TTGATTATATCGGCAGCTTTGGTCGTTTATTGAGTACAGGTTCTAAGCTTCTGTTCCACTAATTATTTCATTTTAATGTTAGGCGCCTAAATTAATACTTGACAGCCATGTGTATTCGTAGTATAACATATTTAGTTAGGAACCTTATTATAATGCGGAGGAATATAAAATGCTTAATAAAGAACCGATTGATACCATTAAACTTTATACGGCTATCCACCGTCTTGGCAGGCAAATGCACCGCTGTGCACATCGGATCGGACATGCGGAGGGATATTATCGTGAGCAATCGAGGCTGTTAATGCTCATTGCAGAAAACGATGGCGTCATTCAACGAGATCTTGCAGAAGAAATGGATGTACGTCCTTCCTCTATGACCGAAATGCTCTCTAAAATGGAACAGCTTGGCCTTGTGGAGCGCAGACAGGATGAAAAAGACCAGCGTGTCATGCACATTTTTCTGACGGAACAGGGTAAGAACGCTGCGAAAGCGTCTCAGAATGCGACAGAAGAAATGGCCAATACTTTGTTCGCGGGGTTAGCGGATGAAGACGTTGGAAAAATGCTAGAGCTTACCGAAAAGCTCTGTGCCCATTTGGATGCTATGGATTCTGCTGAATTGGCGCAGGGCGCTTCGCAGCACGGCCATCATCGCGGGTTTGACTATCCTCATGGCCACCACGGTTTCGGTCACCATCATCATCTAGGTTTCAGCCGCTTCTGAAAACATACAAGCGGGTCTCTTATCTCAAGTAATTCAGACTACTGGAGAGGGGTACCATGCGCAAATAATAGTTAGGAGCCTATATTATTATGGAGAATGTCAATAAACCTTCTTACATCATCCTGTCGGGAAAATGCGTCGGGTGCGGTCACTGCGCAAGAGTTTGTCCGCATAAGGCCATTCAAGGGCAGCATCGAAAGACATATGCAATTAATCCTTTGAAATGTGTTCGCTGTGGTAAGTGCATCCGAGCCTGTCGATTCGGCGCTGTCCAAAGAGGATAGTGAGCGTGCTGTCAAGTAGAGGAAGGCGATCGGTTTTATGTTACCTGTGACAACACAGCAAAAAGTAATTCGCCTGTTGGGTCAAAACGGTCATCGGCTGACTTCGCAGAAACAGACGGTGCTTAAAATATTATTTGAGCATGATAGGTCACACCTGACCGTCGAGGAAATTTACGGGTATGCAAAAGAAGAATCTTCCCGGGTTTCTATTGCAACGATCTATAAGACCATATCCTTTCTGGAGCAGGAGAATGTCCTCCATAAAATACGCATCGACAACAAACGCAATTGCTATGAGTTAATCCATCCCAATGAACCGGAAGGGCATCCGCATTGCATCTGTACAAAATGCTGCAAGACGATTGGAATTGTGGATGAATCTGTTATACGAATGCTCAGTGTCTGTGAACAGGCAATCAAAGTGCATTACCATTTTCAAATTAATTTGCAGGATATTCTTTACTATGGACTTTGTGAGGAATGCCGTAAAAAGTCTTAATGCAATATATTTGTTTACCATAGTAAATGCCCTACAGCAATTCCAATTAAGAAGGCAAGTACTGCAGCAGGCTGAACAGTTCCGTAAAGCTGTCCTCGTAATAGTTGGGCTGTACCTCGTGCTGGCTGTGAGGACTGATGGCGTTTTTACCGAATTTCAAACCAGCTGTGGTCAGCGCCTTGAATTTTTTGGTGCCACTTTTGGAACTGGGACGTGTGCGCTTTTCCAGAAAGCCATGTTCCAGCATCAGCTTGTTGAAGGTGGGCGCTTCCAGCGACAGATTAGCTGCTTTCAATGAGGAATTCAACGAAATCAATTTTGGATTCGTTAAGTTATTTGATATACCCCTGTATATCTCGCATCAAATGCGCGTGGTCTTTCCTCACAACCTGTGCCACTTCGCGGCTATTGACGACCTCCGTGCCGTCTTGGTTGAATACAGTAAGATTTGTTTCCATGTGGGATGCCTCTATTAAACTAATCCGGTATAATATTATCTTTTAAACTGATAATATTATACCGGATTGGATTTTTATTGCAGTGTTTACTCTATAAATTTATTATGGTATCCTTAGTACAAGTAAGCGTGGAGTTTCAGGCGGGGGGATAATATGTCCACTTTTTCAGACCGGTTAAAGCAGTTGCGTATAGACAAAGGTGAAAATCAAAGCGATTTGGCGAGGTTACTCGGCGTATCTGTGTAAAGTTACTCTGCCTACGAGGGGGCACGTGAACCAAAATATGAACTGCTCTGCAAATTGGCAGTTCACTTTGACGTGACTGTTGATTATTTGTTGGGTATGTCCAATGCCAAAAAACCAGATGCGGCGGATGTGATGAAGATCATAGGTCTATCAGAAAAAGCTATAGAAATCCAGAACTAAAGATAAACCGCGTATGCGGGTTTATATATAGAAAAATAAACTTAGTCAGAGGATGGAAAAATGAGAAAAGTATCGATTATTTCAATCACATGTGTATTACTTGTAGGAGTTATCTTTTTGGCTGGATGCCAAACACAATTGTCTCCCAAAGACACCGTAACTACATATTTTAAAGCAATAAAATCCCTTAACATTGCCACTATGGAGAGCCTATCGGTTAATGGGACATCAAGCGATCTTGAATCATTGATAAAACGCTCAAGCAGCTCAATGACAAGCTCTGATATTCAATCCGGGGAAAATATTTACAAAGCAATATTCAATAAAGTTGACACCAAAATCGAAGGAGATCCAACGGTCAAAGACAACAGCGCATCCGTAAAGGTAAAGATTACCGCACCAGATGCTAAAAAAATATTACAGGATATCATGTCTGAGGAAATTTCAAAGGCTTTTGCAAATGCACTCAATAGTTCTGCGGGCAGCCAAGACACTGAATCCGAAATAATGAACGAATTTCAAAATAAGATCAGCCAGCCAGATGTGAGTTTGACTACTACTGAAATGAATTTACAGCTTGTGAAGCAGAAAGATAAATGGAAGGTTAAAACGACCGATAATCTGATCGATGCGATGACCGGTAATATGATCTCTTATGCAAAGGATTTAAGTTCCTTGGCCAGTAGCTCCAGTTCTGCTAATTCGTAATTTAAGATTCTCTATCCTTATTCGCAGGGCGTTGGATATTGACCCAAATGGCACTACAAAGGTTCCTAAGTCCGCAGCCTCCATCCTACACGCTCAACGTGAGCAATCCCATCACATATTGGGCAGATAAACGTGATCTCTCCGTGCATCAGAGCGACCAATGCAGCCGTGCAGAATTTTATCATGCTGTGCATGTCATAATTCATGATGACATTCCTGCGATGAGTATAGCAGGGTCGGGAAGGGATAAACAGCAAAGTGCGCAGTTGTTGCACCGTTGTTGCGCTTGACGATTTTATTGCAAAAATAAAAACCGCCTACCATAGCCAACAGTCGGCTTAGGTAAGCGGTTTTCGTTTGGTGGGAACAGTTGGGCTCGAACCAACGACCCCCTGCTTGTAAGGCAGGTGCTCTGACCAGCTGAGCTATGCTCCCATACATCACGCGATAATAGCGGCGCTGTTTATTGTACTATAAAGAAAAGAAAAAGTCAATTCAAATATACACACTTTAAGAAAATCCTTGACACATGCCAAATGCTTGATATAATAGTGTACATGCTTTGCACATACAAATGGTCATGATGCTTTGACACGCCTCTGTAGCTCAGTCGGTAGAGCAGGGGACTGAAAATCCCCGTGTCGGTGGTTCGATTCCGCCCGGAGGCACCAACGGTTTTCATTTGCAAGAGTTAGTACTGTGGCTTTTGCAGAGTTATACCGGTACTACGGCGCCATAGCCAAGCGGTAAGGCAAAGGTCTGCAACACCTTTATTCCCCAGTTCGATTCTGGGTGGCGCCTCCAATCATGTAAAAAGCAGCCATGGTTTCCATGGCTGCTTTTTGTTGCCGATTTAAAATGCTGTAAAAGGGAAAGGTGATTTCATGTTGACAGCCATCTTGTTTTTTTCAGTAATCGCTGTGGGGCTGTCGGCGTTTACACTTGTGGCCACATTGTTAAAATCTTCTGGGCAAAGCGGGGATACCCGCCGTATGGAAGCGCTTCGGCAAGATGTTTTGGAGCAACTCCGTGCAGCGCGCGCAGAGACTGGCGTTTCGATTCAGACCAGTATTAAAAATTTGAGCGACATCCTATCCGGCATTCAGGAACAGGCTGTTGCCGCTGAAAACCGGCGGTTTACACAGATGAGCGGGCAGCTGTCATTACGGCAGGATGCATTGCAAAAAACCGTGGGCGAGCTTGTAACGGGGGTTGACAAACGCATTGCGAATTTCTCTGTGCAAAATGAATTAAAACTGGAGGGCATCCGTGCGTTGATGGAAAACCGCCTTTCCGCTATACGGGAAGACAACGCAAAGCAGTTGGAATTGATGCGTCAGACAGTGGATGAAAAACTGGAAAAAACATTGACCGAACGAGTCGGCCAGTCGTTTCAGCTGGTGAACGAGCGGTTGGAGCAGGTGTATAAAGGGCTGGGTGAAATGCAGACCATTGCCGCCGGTGTGGGCGATTTGAAAAAAGTGCTTTCCAACGTGAAGACACGCGGGGTGCTGGGCGAAGTGCAGCTTGGCGCGATCTTACAGGAAATCTTACCCCCTGAACAATATGCAGCCAATGTGGCGACGCGACGCGGCAGCACAAATGTGGTTGAGTATGCCATCAAGCTGCCGGGTGCGGAAGACGATACGGTCTGGCTGCCGGTGGACGCCAAATTTCCCGCTGATGCATATGCCAAATTGTGCGATGCATACGATATAGGCGACAAGGCTCTGGTTGCACAGGCGGGTGCAGAACTGGAACAGCGCATTAAATTGTTTGCGAAAGATATCCATGACAAATACATTGAACCACCGCAAACCACTGAGTTCGGCGTGATGTTTTTGCCGTTTGAGGGTTTGTATGCCGAGGTGGTGCGCCGCGGTCTGCTTGAAACGCTTCAGCGTACTTATAAGGTCACTGTGGCAGGACCCGCCACCATGGCGGCGTTGTTGAACAGCCTGCAAATGGGATTTCGCACACTGGCTATTCAAAAACGATCAGGTGAAGTCTGGCAGGTGCTTGGTGCGGTCAAAACGGAATTTGAAAAATTTGCCGGAGTGCTTTCGGCAACCCAACAACGCTTGGAGCAGGCAAACCACGAGCTTGATCAACTGGTAGGGGTGCGCACACGGCAGATTCAGCGCAAACTTAAAGATGTGTCCGCTTTGCCGGATGCGGACAGCCATGCACAACTGGATGATGTATCCGCTAAGGCGGAATGACAGATCAGACCGACTGCCTTCAAACGGGATGTTCAATGTGGATGTCATGTATCTGTTGCCAAGACATGTGCGGCATGCGTTTTAGACGACGTAGAGGATGGGGACGCCGGGCAGCTTTTTCGAAAGCAATTCCCGGAGATAGGACTCTCCTTCCGCGCGAAGCGGGTCACGGTAACAATACTTGCCGCGTCCGCGTCCGGTCATTTGTGAGGGGTCGTACAGGTCTACGGCGTTTGGGAATGCCTCGCTGTTGATGGCACGATGCACATAACTGTATGTCATAAAAATGATTTCAATGAACAACTGTGCTTTGACTTTTTCACTCAGTTCGTCCGCGAGCCGGTTGATGAGATCCGCATAGAGCGCACGCCAGTTGTCTGTCAAAATGATGGGTGCCAGCAGCATCCCAACGGGATAACCCGCGTCACATAACAGGTTCATTGCCTGAATGCGGCGCTCAAGCGGGGAAGTACCCAATTCGATTTTCTGAATAATAGACGGCGGGTTGATGCTCATACGCACGATGACCCGCCCCTTGTGTTCGAGCGGCAGCAAGGGCTCTACCATATCAAATTTCGTGGGAAACGTGAGCCGTCCTTTTGGACTTTCGGTAAATGCATGGATTGTCCATGGCAGGTTGCCGGTGATGGTGTTTTCCAGGACCAAATCGCTGTTGCTGCCGATTTCAAACACCAGTTCTTTTTCAGCGCGCGCAGCTGTGCGGATAAGGTTGTCCATCATCTCCTCGCGGTTGACAAATAGCCGCAGATAGGCACATTTATTGTAGCTGCATACCAGATAACAGTACAGGCACATGGCGCTGCACCCGGAAGACGTATACGGTACCAGAAAATCGGATACCTTATGGTTGGGCACAAAGCGGAGGGATTTGCGTACACCGACGATCAAATGCCGCTTCATCTGCGGAAATGCCGTGTTGGGGTTGCGCCGCAGGGTCTCGATGTTGTTGTGATTCTCGATGGGTATCCATGGCACATCTGCAAACTTTGTTTTCAATTGTTTGCCAAGCGGATAGGAGAACACGCTCGGTTCATAGTAGACGATATCGGGTTTCAAACAATCTCCCCCTTCTTATGACAGATAGTATGTCCCGTTTTATCCATTGCCGCCTATCCGCTTGCATGATGGGCGGCAATCGCGTATACTTATCATAGCGTTCGTATCGGTTCCTGTTCAGCCGGTGTTTGCCGGCATATAAAAGGAGCGCTCCATGTTCCAGTCGTTGCTGCGTATGGATACGCAATCTATCTTGTCTTATCTAACGGGTTTTCTGTATACGCTGCCGGTTTTGTTCCTTGCGTTCCCCGTGCATGAATGCGCCCATGCCCTTGCCGCCTATGCGCTGGGTGACCGGACGGCGAAATGGCAGGGCAGGCTGACGCTCAATCCGCTCAAACATCTGGACGCGATGGGCACAATCTGTCTGCTGCTGTTCCGGTTCGGCTGGGCAAAGCCGGTTCCGGTCAATCCGAACAATTTTAAAAATCCGCGCGTTGGCATGGCACTTACGTCCATTGCCGGGCCGCTTTCCAATCTGCTGATGGCGTTTGTATCACTGGCATTGCTGCGATTTGCTGTCGATCCGTCTGTTGCGCAGACGACGGGCGGCGTTTCCAGCACCACTTTGAACGTGTTGGTTCAACTGTTGACTGTTTCGGCACAGATCAATGTCGGCTTGTTTATTTTTAATCTCATCCCCGTGCCACCGCTGGATGGCTCCCGTGTGTTGATGCTTTTTCTTTCGCGCGGCGCGGAAGAGGCGCTTTACCGCTATGAGGGCATGATTCAGATGGTCTTGATGGGCGTATTGTTCTTAGGGTTCTTATCCGCCCCTCTGATCCAGGCGGAGCAGGCGCTGCTGGGCGGGATGTGGTCGTTAGTTGCCTGAACGGTGCATAATAAAGGCGATATATGGAAAGACTTACATTTAAGCTCCCGGTTTTCGAGGGACCTCTGGATTTGCTCCTGCATCTGATATCCAAACACAAGCTGGACATCTGCGACATCCCCATCGCGGAACTGCTTACGCAGTACATGGCCTACCTTGATGAGGCCAGCCGGATGGATATGGAATTGACCAGCGCGTTTCTGGAGATGGCATCCCGTCTGGTGCAGATGAAATCTGCCATGCTGCTGCCCAAGCAGGAAAAAGACCCGAGAGAGGAACTGGTGACCGCCCTGCTTGCCTATCAGACTTGCAAAGCGCTTGCTGTGCTGCTAACTGCCAGACGGCGTGAACTCTTTGTGCGCAAGCCGCAGCCGATGCCGCGTGAGCAGACGTACCGACTGCATCATCGCCCTGCGGAACTGGCTGAGGCGTTTTTGCAGGCACGGGGCAAAGTGAAAATAAGGCAGCCCCCCACCGCTGATTCGTTTTCCGGCGTGGTGGTGCGTGCGGCGGCGTCAGTCACCACGCGGGTGCTTCACGTGCTGCGGCGGCTGGTGCGTGGCGGCAACCAGCGTTTTCAGACACTTTTTGTCGATGTGGACAGCCGTTCAGAAGCGGTTGCGACGTTTCTTGCGGTGTTGGAACTGGTACGCGCGGGGCGCGTGCAGGCAAACGACGAAGACGGCGATGAGGTCCTGCTGCTCAAGAGGGGGACAAGTAAATGGAATTGACAGATTTGGCGGCTCTTCAGGCAATCCTGTTTGCAAGCGGGGAGGCGGTGCCGGTGGATCGGCTTGCTGCGGCGCTGGAACTGGACAAGCCTGCCGTTCTCAAGCTGGCGGACGCATTAGAAAAAGCGTTGGCGAAAACGGGTGTCTGCCTGCTGCGGCTGGATACATGTCTTCAGCTTGCCACGCGGGCGGAATACGCGGGGGTGGTGCGCCGGGCGCTGGACATGCGGCGGGACACACCGCTTTCTTCCGCCGCCATGGAGGTGCTGGCTGTGGTGGCCTATCGCCAGCCGGTTACCAAAAGCTATGTGGAGCAGGTGCGCGGAGTGGATTGCGGCGGTGTGCTTTCCAGCCTGACGGCGAAGGGTCTGGTTGAGGAATGCGGGAGGCTGGATGTGCCGGGCCGTCCGATTTTGTATGGAACCACTGCGAATTTCCTGCGCTGTTTTGGCCTATCTTCATTGGAAGAGCTCCCGGATACCGATGGACAGGCGCAGGCGGCGGATCAGTTGCAATGGAGCCTGCGGGGGGAAGCATAATGGGGTGGATAATCCTCTCGGGTGTCGCCGCTTTTCTGATATTCCTCAATCTTTCCCGCGTGCGGCTGCTGGTTTCTTTTCAGGAACAATTCAGCTTTGAGATTCGCTTTTGGTTTTTCCGTGTGCGGCTGCCCAGCGTACCCGCCGCCAAAAAAACCAAACCCCAAAAGAAAAAATCCGCCAAAGAGGGTGGGGCGGCATCCAAACCGGATTTGTCGTTTTTCCTCACGCATTTTTCCGAAGTATATGACCTGCTCAAAAGGCTGGTGGCGGCGACGGGTCGCCGTCTGGTCATGGACGACCTGCTCCTCGACCTGCGTATCCATGAGGAGGACGCCGCCGCGACTGCCATCCGGTATGGGCAAGCGTGTGCGGTGGTGTACACGGCGTATGGATTTCTAAAAAGTGCGCTGCGCGTGCGGCGGCATGATATCCGGGTGATACCTCTGTTTCAAGATGGGGTAACATCGGTGGCGTTTTCTGCCGCGCTTTCCATCAGAATTTTTTCCATCGTTACACTGGCCGTCACACAGGGCGCGGCCATTATCAAAATGATGTTGTCTTTTGTGCGCTCCACGAAGGACACGACTATGCAGAAAGATGGTGCTGTATCATGAGTGAACATCCGATTAAAGGCCTGCTGGACTCAACGTTGCAGAATATTCGCAATCTGGTGGACGTGAATACAATTATCGGCCAACAGATCGTCACGTCCGACGGCACGGTAATTATCCCGGTCTCCAAAGTTTCGCTGGGGTTTGCCTCCGGAGGCTCCGACTTGCCTGCCAAAACCGAAAAGGAGTTGTTCGGCGGCGGCGGCGGTGCGGGCGCGACCATCAACCCGGTGGCCTTTATTGTGATCTCGCAAGGGCAGGTCAAGATGTTGCAGATTACACAAAATTCATCCAGTGCCGACAATGCCATCAGCATGGTGCCGGAACTGATTGACAAGATCGTTTCGCTGTTCAACAAGGACAAAAAGGGCAAGGAGCCTACGGTCGATCAGCCTGCAGCCGGTATCTGAACGGCATTGCTTTAACAGTTTCCATCTGCTTTGAACAGTGGCGCTGTTCCGGTCTTTTTTTCATTTCCCGTCCGTTTCCCGCATATGGTTAGAGGAATCATGTTTTCCGCGCGGCTGCCGACGCCCGCGGTGAAACGCGGAGCGGGGGATGAATGCAGTGGTGAAGAAGTGGGCAGCTTGTCTGATGGTTTTTCTGCTGTTGGGAGCGGTTTGGCCGGTTTCCAGTGCGGCGGCGGTCTCAGCGCGCAGTTATGCACTGGTGGAGCAGACGACCGGACGCGTGATTGCGGGCAGCAATATGGACACGCGTCTGCCAATGGCCAGCACAACCAAGATCATGACCGGCCTGCTTGCCTGCGAATCAGGGCAGCTGGATAAGACGTTCACTGTGCCGCCGGAAGCACTCACGGTGGAGGGTTCGTCTATGGGTTTGCTGCCGGACGAAAAGCTGACCCTGCGGACATTGGTCTACGGTCTGCTGTTGGAGAGCGGCAACGACGCAGCCAACACCATTGCCATGTTGCTGGGCGGCTCTGTAGACGGCTTTGCCGCACAAATGAATGCAAAGGCAAAGGCATTGCAGCTGGGGAATACCCATTTTGCCAACCCGTCCGGACTGGGCGCGGACGGCCACTATACCACTGCACTGGATCTGGCGAGGCTGGGTGCGTATGCAATGAAGAATCCCGACTTTGCGCAGATCGTGGGAACCAAGCGCATCACTGTCTCCTATGACGGCGTTCAGAATGCCCGTACGCTGGTGAATCACAACCGACTGCTGGGCAGCTATGATGGAGAAATTGGCATTAAAACCGGTTTTACGAAGAAAAGTGGGCGCTGCCTGGTTTCCTGCGCGCGGCGCGGCGGTGTGACATTGGTTTTGGCGACGCTGGATGATCCCGATGACTGGCGTGACCATGCTGCCTTGCTTGATCAGGGTTTTTCCGTCTTGCAGGCGCGCCCGCTGCTGACTGCGCCGGTGGAACGGCGGGTGCGTGTGGCGGGCGGTGTGCAGGGCACGGTCGCGGTGCGGTGCGATCCGTCTGTTTCCGCCGCCCTGCGTGCTGATGAAGCGGGAAAGGTTTCAATGCAGGTGCGCCTGCCCGGCAAGGTAAACGCACCTGTGCAAGCGGGACAAAAATTAGGGGAGCTGCGCTTCACGCTGGATGGCAAGGAGATTGCACACGGGGATTTCCTTGCCATTGCGGCTGTGATGAAAGCACCGCCCAAACCAAACCCGTTTGTGTCGTTTTTTGCGACCGTCGGCGGGTTTTTTACCCGTCTTTTCGGTCGGCACATATCCGTTCGATAGGTTTCGATGTGATGCACCCGTCGCAGGCTGTACACTTTTGATATCGTATCGCTTTACCTGAGCATAGAAGCGGGCCACGCCCGCCGAGGAGTTTTATATATGAGTCCAAGAGACATGAGATTGCAGAAATATCTTTCGGAATGCGGGGAGACCTCGCGCCGTAAGGCGGAAGTGTGGATTACTGCCGGGCGCGTAAAAATCAACGGACATCCCGCCCGATTGGGGCAGAGCATCAACCCATCCAGAGATCTGGTGACGGTGGATGGTCGTCCGGTGGCTCCCAGCCCGAAAGTCTACATAGCGCTTAATAAACCGCGCGGATATGTCACGACGCTTAGTGATGAATTGGACAGGCGTTGTGTCGTCGATCTGCTCAAAGGTGTGGAGACGCGCGTCTATCCAATCGGGCGGCTTGACCGGGACAGCGAAGGGCTGTTGCTGCTCACCGACGACGGGGCTTTTGCCAACGCTCTGACCCATCCGCGCCACCACGTGCCGAAAATTTACCATGTGTCGGTGCGGCCGCGCGTTACGGAAGAGCAGGTTTCTCGTTTGCAGACCGGTATCGAAATCGACGGGCGGATAACCGCGCCCGCCAAGGCATCGGTAATCCGCAGCGGCAGTGACCGTTCGGTACTGGAACTGGTTTTGTACGAAGGGCGCAACCGGCAGATTCGACATATGTGCGAAGCACTGAAACTGGAAGTTGCGCGCCTTTCACGGGTGGCGGTGGGCACTGTAAAACTCGGCGGGTTGCGCAGCGGTCAGTGGAGGGAACTGTCGGATAAAGAAGTACGCTCGCTGGAGCGCGCCGCCGGACTGCGCGACTGACGTCTGCATACGAAAATGGGGCAGCAGCTGCCGAAATCATGCGTATGCGCAAGGAAATTGCTGTTTTGGGGGTAAAACCGGACTTGCTTTGTTGACAATCCCACACCAAAAAGTTACAATAAACTGTACGCCCCCTCCCACGCGCTTTGGTGTGGGCTGCGGTTTTGTCAAAGAGTGAAAGTGTGATGTTATGGTCCGGAGTATGACCGGATATGGCCGTGTCCAGCAGACGGTGCGTGGATATCAAATTTTACTGGAAATTAAGGCGGTGAATCACCGCTTTTTTGAGTTTTCTGCCCGTGTGCCGCGGATATACGGCTATCTGGAAGAAAAATTGCGTGCGTATGCACAGCGCATTCTCACACGCGGCAAGGTGGAAGCGTTTCTCACCATTGAACCGGTCGAGGGGGTGAAAACCAGTGTGATGCTCAACGCGCGCTTGGCTGAGAGCTACATAGAGGCGCTTCGCGTATTGCAATCTCAGTTTGGGCTGCGCGATGACATCTCTGTATCTGCCGTGGCGCGCTATGCAGATTTGTTTTCGGTGGAAAAAGTACCGGAAGATGAAGAAGATGTGTGGGAAGCTGTACGCACAGCCGCAGATGAAGCGCTGGACGAATTGGTGCAGATGCGTGAATCTGAAGGTGCGCGCCTGTATGAGGACATTACCGCGCGCGCCGCACATATCCGCACACTGGTGGAACAGGTAGAAGAACGCTCTCCACAGACCGTGACCGAATATCGCGCCCGGCTTGCCATGCATATGCGTGAGGTGCTTGCCGACGCCAAACTGGATGAAAACCGCATTTTGCTGGAAGCCGCTATCTATGCGGACAAAGTTTCGGTGGCGGAAGAGACCGTGCGGCTCAAAAGCCACCTGGTTCAGTTTGCGACCATGCTGAAGGGCAGCGAACCGGTAGGCCGGAAGCTGGATTTTCTGATGCAGGAGATGAACCGGGAAGCCAACACCATCGGCTCCAAGGCATCCGACGTTGCCATCGCCGGCGTCGTGGTGGAAATCAAGGCCGAACTGGAGAAAATACGCGAACAGATTCAAAATATAGAATGAATCAGGGTGGGAATGCCCGCACCTGTTCAATGGGATGTGAACGACATCCGCCGATCATGGAACCGTAAGATGCCGCAGCATCTGCGGAACGTGTGGAGGTTATAAAAACACATGAAGCTTATCAACATCGGATTTGGAAATATGGTGTCGGCCAGCCGGCTTGTGGCCATTGTCAGTCCGGAATCCGCTCCCGTCAAGCGCATCATGCAGGACGCGAAAAAGCGCGGTTCCCTCATCGACGCTACTTATGGGCGACGCACGCGCGCGGTCATCATCACCGACAGCGACCATGTGATTCTCTCAGCCGTACAGCCCGAGACCGTGGCCAATCGGCTTTCAGAGGAGCGCGGCGGTGCCGATGCGGTCGAGACCGATGCGGAAGCGGCAGAAGGGGCGGAAGGGGAACAGGATGAAAACGCCTGAACGCGGTTTGCTGCTGGTGGTTTCCGGGCCATCCGGTTCTGGAAAAGGCACGGTGCTGGAGGCATTGTTTAAACGACGCGCCGGACTTTTTTACTCGGTTTCAGCGACCACGCGCGCACCCCGTCCGGGGGAGGTGTCCGGCGAACAATATTACTTCCTTTCTAAAGAAACATTTGAGCAGGAGATTACACGCGGCAATATGCTCGAATATGCGCGGTACTGCGACAATTATTATGGCTCGCCGCGCGGGCCGGTGGAAGAAAAGCGGGCACAGGGGCTGGATGTGATTCTGGAGATCGAGGTGCAGGGTGCGATGAAAGTCCGCCATAACTGCAGTGATGCCACATTGGTTTTCATTATGCCGCCATCTATTGAAGAACTGGCAAAACGCCTGCGTGGACGCGGAACCGAGAGCGAGGAGGTCGTGCGCAAACGCCTGGAAACGTCCAAGGCGGAGGTTCAGACAGCCGGCGCGTATGACTACATCGTCCTCAATGATGAAGTCGGGCGGGCCGCGCATGATGTGGACTGCATCATCACCGCCGAAAAGCTGCGTTCACAGCGCTATGTGGGTGGGTTTTTGGGATAATTGTCCGATTCCCTGCATGTTTTGTTCGCAGTTGCCGTAAAATGAAGAAAAGAAGGCGTGCTCATAGCCGAACAGCGGCGGAGGCGCGTCTTGCATATATGAAGGGGGCTTTTTTATGTTGAAACTATCTGTCAGTGATATCGTTCGAAATAATGAAAACTGTTATTCTTTTGTCGTCGCGGTGTCCAAACGTGCCCGCCAAATTGCGGAGGAGCAGCGTGAGGAAGAATTTCCTGCGGAAGAAAAGCCAGTGGCGCTCGCAGTAGAGGAATTTGTCGAGGGCAAATTCCACATTCTTCAACCGGATCTCAATGCCCAAGCCGAAGAGGAAGAAGAAGAGAACGCCAAGGAACGCGCCGAGGTGGCTGCCATTGCGCAAATGCGTGCGGAGGAGAAAACGGAGCAGGATAATCATACGGCGGACAAGAGCGCGTCGTAATCCACGCCCACACTGGACAGGAGGTATGCCATGCAAACCCGGACGGTCGCCCTTGTTGCCGTTGAAGGGGTGGCATACCATTTTGATAAATTGTTTTCCTATGCGGTGCCAGACAGGCTGCAACAAGCCGTGCAACTTGGCGCAAGGGTGGTTGTCCCATTCGGGCGCGGCAGCCGCAATAGGCGCGGCATCATCTGTTTGCTGGAACAGCAAGCGGGTAAAAACCTGAAATCACTTGTTTCAGTAGCGGATGGCTTCTCACTGCTGGACACGCAAAGCATTGAACTGGCAGGTTTTATTAAAGCACAGACGTTTTGTACGTTGTATGAAGCGCTGCGCCTGATGCTTCCTGCTGGAGGCGATTTGCGGTTTACCCGCACATATCAAGCAGCAGATGTGCCGCCCGAAACAGTGGCAATGCTTCTTCCGGTTGAACGGCGGGTATTTGATCTGGTTGCAGGCAAGACGGTTGAACGGGGCAAATTGTTGGAGCAGGCAATGCTGCCGGATGATGCGCTGCCAGAGGAACTGGTGCGCCGCGGCTTACTGTTGGCGGCGGATGGCACCACGCAAGCGTCCGGCGCGGGTGAGCAGGTTGCGCGGTTGTCGGTTTCTGAAGCGGAAGCACGGGAATTGATAGCTGGTAAAACGCTTACCACCAAGCGCCGTGCGGTGGTCAAGGCCTTGCTTGATGCGGGCGAAGCGCCGGTGCCTGTCGTCTGCTATACTGCGGGTGTGACACGCGCCGTGGTACGCACTCTTGAAAAACAGGGTGTGCTCGCCGTATATGAACGGCGGGTGTTCCGCAGCCCTTTGCGTCAGACCGCACCGCATACCGAGCGGCCGGTGCTTTCAGAAGACCAGCAGCGGGTCTATGAAAGCCTGCTCACGCGGTATCAGCAGGGTGCGTCGGCGGCATTGCTCTACGGCGTTACCGGCAGCGGTAAAACGCAGGTGTTTCTGCGTCTGATTGAAGACGTCCGCGCGGATGGGCGGGATGTAATCGTACTTGTACCAGAGATTGCGCTCACGCCGCAGGCCGTCGCCCGGTTTTATGCGCGCTTCGGAGAGGATATCGCGGTGCTGCACAGCGGGCTTTCCACCGGCGAACGGATGGATGAGTGGCAACGTGTAAAAGACGGCAGGGCGCATGTTGTGGTGGGCACCCGTTCGGCGGTGTTTGCACCGGTCGCTCATCTGGGTGCGATTATCATGGATGAGGAGCAGGAGCATACCTACAAGTCCGAGTCTTCTCCGCGTTATCATGCACGGGATGTAGCGCGGTTTCGATGTGCCAAAAGCGGGGCGCTGCTGCTGCTTGCCTCGGCGACGCCGTCCTGTGAAAGCTTTTTTGCCGCCCGGAAAGGCCGGTACGCCTTGCTTGAACTGCCGGCTCGTTATGGGAGCGGGCATCTGCCCTCTGTGATTACCGTGGATATGAAAGAGGAATTGGCCGACGGAAACGACGGTCCCCTTAGCCGTACGCTGGTGCGGGAACTGCGGCGAAACCTTGAGAACGGCGAGCAGTCTATCCTTTTGCTTAACCGGCGTGGTTTCAACACATTTGTTTCCTGTCCCGCGTGCGGGCATGTGTTTACCTGTCCGCATTGCAGCATCGCGCTCACTTATCACAGCGCGAACGGACAGATGATGTGCCATTACTGCGGGCACACCGCACCCCGCCCGACAGTTTGCCCTTCGTGCGGCAGCGGAATGGTGCGGTTTTCGGGATCAGGTACACAAAAAGCAGAGCGGCTTTTGGCGGAAACTTTTCCACAGGCACGCATCCTGCGGATGGACATGGACACCACAGCGGGCAAATTCGCGCACGAACGTCTATTTGGTGCATTTGGCAGAGGCGAGTACGATATGCTCGTCGGCACACAGATGGTTGCCAAAGGGTTGGATTTCCCCAACGTGACGCTGGTGGGGGTGCTGTCTGCCGATCAGTCGCTTTATACCGGCGATTACCGCGCGTCAGAACGGACGTTTTCATTGCTCACCCAGGTGGTTGGGCGTGCGGGGAGGGGACGGCTTTCCGGGCGGGCGGTTATTCAAACCCAAACACCGGAGAACGAAACCATCCGGCTTGCTGCCGCACAGAACTACGAGGCATTCTATCTGCGCGAGATGGAGCTGCGGCGTGCATTGCTCTATCCACCATTTTGCGATATCTGTGAGATCGGCTTTATCGGTGGAGAAGAGTCTGCGGTGCAGGCACAGGCGCAGGCATTCTTGGAACGTCTGCGAAGGGCGCTGTCCGCATCCGGCCTGCCTGTGCGGGTACTGGGACCATCGCCTGCGGCGGTGGTCAAAATCAAGAATCGCTATCGATACAAGATTATTATCAAGTGTAAAAATGACCGCCGCCTGCGCGCGCTGGTGTCCGATCTTTTAATTGAATTTGGAAAACAGAAACAGGCGAAGGGCACGTCTGTGTTTGCGGATATCAATCCGCTTGGCAGTGTCTGACGCGTTGAGTGGCTGCTTGGAGGAAAACGGAATGGCAATTCGGAAAATTGTGACCGTCGGAGACGATGTGCTCCGCAAAAAATGCCGCGAAGTAACGGCATTTGATAAAAAGTTGCAGCAATTGCTGGACGACATGCGGGATACCCTCATCCGCGCGGATGGTGTGGGACTGGCCGCGCCGCAGGTGGGTATCCTTAAGCGTGTGGTGGTCGTGCGGATTGGGGACGACTTTGTGGATTTGGTTAACCCGAAGATCATTGCAAAAGAGGGCGAGCAGCAGGAGCTTGAGGGCTGCCTGTCCATCCCCGGTAAGTGGGGTATTACAAAGCGGCCGGCCAAGGTGACGGTGCGCGCGCAGAATCGTCATGGACAGTATTATGAAAAAACCGGCGAGGAACTGATTGCGCGCGCATTTTGCCATGAGCTTGACCATTTGGACGGTGTACTGTATACCGATCACGCCATCCGCATCCTCACGCAGGAGGAATTGAAAAAAGAACAAGAGGGATAATGGCCTGCTCCATTTCACGCGATATCCCATTGGGTGGGATAGACCTTATTTTAAAATAATAAGCGCATTGTCTGCTTTTTTAAAATGAGGCTGGTCCAAAACGGAGGATTTGACATGCGTATCGTATTCATGGGCACACCGGATTTTGCGGTGGAAACCTTCAAGCGTATCGTGGCCGACGGGCACGAGATCTGCGGCGTGTTTACCCAGCCGGATAAACCGCAGGGGCGAAAAATGCGCCTGACACCTCCGCCGGTCAAGTTGGCCGCAGAGGAGATCGAAGCGACTGTTTTCCAACCTGTCACCTTGAAAGACCCGGCCGTGCAGCATACCATTTTCAAACTGGCGCCGCAGGTGATCATGGTGGTGGCTTATGGGCAGATTTTACCCGAGGCGGTGCTGAATATTCCAGCGCTTGGCTGTATTAATCTGCACGCATCGCTGCTGCCGCGCTACCGGGGCGCTGCGCCCATTCAATGGGCCGTCATCAACGGGGAACTTGAAACCGGTGTGACCACGATGCATATGGCAAAAGGGTTGGATACCGGCGACATGATTCTTAAAAGGACGGTGCCTATTGGCGAAAACGAGACCTATGGCGAGCTGCATGACAAACTAATGCGGGTGGGTGCGCGGTTGGTTTCGGAAACCCTGCCGCTGCTCGAAAGCGGTAACGCCCCCCGTGAAGCACAGGATGATGCGCTGTCCTCCTATGCGCCGCGTATCACACGCGAGACGGGCCTTCTGGATTTTGCA
Organism: Ethanoligenens sp.; assembly: GCF_047718355.1. Classification (NCBI taxonomy): domain Bacteria; kingdom Bacillati; phylum Bacillota; class Clostridia; order Eubacteriales; family Oscillospiraceae; genus Ethanoligenens; species Ethanoligenens sp. Next base: position 9,210 of record NZ_JBDNLG010000030.1, on the reverse strand, counting down.
GAGCCGGCGAGAGCGGTGCATAATCTTGTGCGCGGCCTATCTCCCGCCCCCGGTGCGTATACTGTTTTTCATGGAAAAGCGTTGAAAATATGGGAGACGCAGCTTGCGGGTGCGCGGGATGGGCATCCGGGCGAGGTGTTTGCCGGCGAAAAGACGCTGGATGTGTGTTGTGGAGATGGACGCTGTGTGCGGGTGCTGCAAGTGCAGGAGCAGGGTGGAAAGCGGATGGATACCGCCCTTTACCTGCGTGGTCACCGCCTGCTTCCCGGCGAGCGGATGGGGGCATAGGATATGGCTCAGGCACGTGAAATTGCGCTTTCGGTGCTGCTGCGGATGGAAAAAGACGGTTCTTATTCTAATTTGCTGCTTGATACCGCACTGGAGAAAGCGGCTTTGCCTCGGCGGGACGCTGCACTGGCTACTGCGTTGGTTTATGGTGTAATCGCACGGCGCATCACATTGGACTATTGGCTGGAATCCGCCGCAAAACGCCCCGTGGAGAAAATGCAGCCCGCACTGCGCAATTTGTTGCGGCTTGGCGCGTATCAGCTTTGCTTTATGGACAAAATACCGGCAAGGGCAGCGGTCAATGAGGCGGTGCAGCTGACTAAAAAACACCATCTTGGACATGCGACCGGATTTGTCAACGGCGTATTGCGCGGCCTTTCCAGACAGGTGGACAACTTGCCGTTTCCCGCGCCGGACGCGGATAATCTTCATGCGCTGGAAGTGCAGTATTCCTGCCCGCGCGCGCTGATTATATTCTGGCAGCGTGCTTATGGCGCGGAGCGCACACTGGAGATATTGCAGCAGATCAATGCTGTTCCGCCGCTGGCTGTGCGGGTGAACACGCTGCGCACGACTCCCGAAGCACTCATCGCAGAACTGACGGAACAGGGCGTACAGGCCAAACTGTCAACAGTCGTGCCGAATGCGCTGCTGCTTACCCACGCGGCTGACCTGCGCGGACTGCCCGCGTTTTCCGACGGGCGTTTTTTTGTGCAGGATCTTGCGTCGCAGATGGCCTGTGCAGTGCTTGACCCACAGCCCGGTGAAACGGTGTATGACCTGTGCGCCGCGCCGGGCGGTAAAAGCTTCACGATGGCACTGCGGATGAACGGCAAAGGGACGGTACGTGCATTCGACCTGCATTCGCACCGTGTCCGTCTCATTGAGGAGGGTGCGAAGCGGCTGGGGCTTTCAGATATTGTGGAGGCTACCGTGCGGGACGCTTCCGTCCAGAATATTGACGGGCAGGACGCCACCTCACCGACCGGCGCGGCGCTCCCCGCGGCTGACCGTGTGCTTTGCGATGTACCCTGTTCCGGACTGGGTGTTATCCGGCGAAAACCTGAAATCCGGTATAAAAATCCGGAAACATTTGACGGACTGCCTGATTTACAGTATCATATACTTTGTAATGGCGCAGCACATCTCAAACCGGGCGGCACAGTCGTTTACTCGACCTGTGCGCTCAACCCGGCGGAAAATGAGGCGGTTGTCCGCCGTTTTCTGGATGGGCATCCCGCGTTTGTATCGCTTCCGTTCCCCGGTGCGCCGACGGGCAGTGTGACACTGTTCCCGCAGGCAGACGGGGCAGACGGATTTTTCATTGCAAAACTGTCCCGACGGTAATACGTCGGCCAGGGCTGCACACTGCGACTGGGTAAAGGCGAAACCGATGGATGGAAAACACGATCTGAAATCAATGGATATCAAAGAACTCGGTGCTTTTTTCCAAACACTCGGTGCGCCGTCCTATAAGGCAAAGCAGGTTTTCGCATGGCTGCACCGCGGAGTCGTTTCTTTTGATGAAATGACTGATCAGTCCAAGGCGTTTCGCGCTATTTTATCGGAACAGGCATATATTTCATGTCCGAAAATCGTCCGTAAACTGGAGTCGAAACTCGACGACACCGTCAAATACCTCTTTGAATTGGCGGACGGAGAATGCGTTGAAACGGTGCTGATGCGGTATGCATATGGCGATTCCGTCTGTATTTCCACACAGGCTGGGTGCCGGATGGGCTGCGGTTTCTGCGCTTCCACCATCGGTGGACTGCACCGTTCGCTCCTGCCTTCCGAAATGCTCGACCAGATTCTTGCCGCCATGCGTGATTCCGGGCGCAAAGTATCCCATGTGGTACTGATGGGTATCGGCGAGCCGCTTGACAATTATGATAATGTAGTCAGATTTTTGCACCTGCTTTCCTGCAAAGGCGGGCTCAATATGGGCTTACGCCATGTGTCCCTCTCAACCTGCGGGCTGGTGGATCGGATCTACCGGCTGATGGAGCTGAAATTGCAGCTGACACTTTCGGTATCGCTGCACGCGCCAAACGACACGATTCGTTCCTCCATTATGCCGGTAAACCGTAAATGGGGCGTTGAGACGCTCCTCACCGCCTGTCGGGATTATATAAATGCGACCGGTAGGCGTATTTCATTTGAATACGCCATGATCGACGGGGTGAACGATACGCCTGCGTGTGCCCAAGAACTGGCGGAACGCCTGCGCGGAATGCTCTGCCACGTCAACTTGATACCGGCCAATCCCGTGAAAGAAAGAAGTTATCAAAAAAGCCCGGCTGAAAAAGTGGAGCGGTTTCGCCGCATCCTTGCGGGATTCGGGCTGACGGTCACCGTGCGGCGCACACTGGGCGCCGATATCCAGGCTTCCTGCGGGCAGCTCAGGCAGGCCGCGCGGTGACAAAAGGGAGGGACACCTTTGTTGCAGATTATCGGCAAAACAGATGTCGGGAAAGTGCGCAAAACGAATCAGGATGACTACGCATATGGCTATTTGCCAGACGGTGCGGTGTGGGCCGTTGTCTGCGATGGCATGGGCGGTGCAAACGGCGGCAGCGTAGCCAGCAGTATGGCGGTGCGTGCAATCACGGACAGTATACAGAAGCAATACACCGGACAGGCGGATGCCGCGTCGGTGAGAGCGTTGCTGTTTGACGCGCTTTCGGATGCCAACACACAGGTACATGTAAAGGCACGTCAGGACATTTCCTTATACGGCATGGGTACCACGGTGGTCGCCTGCATTGCGACCGCCGATGTGTTGTTTGTGGCACACGCGGGGGACAGCCGTGCCTATTTATTGGACGCGCAGGCCACACAGCTCACGCGCGACCATTCAGTTGTGCAGGAGATGGTGGAAAGCGGCCAGCTCACCGCGGAAGAAGCGCGCAATCACCCCAATAAAAATATCATCACGCGCGCGCTGGGTGTGGAACCATCGCTGAAGATTGATTTCGGCGAACATGCGTTTCCCAAAGGCGCGGGTGTTTTGCTTTGCTCGGATGGGCTTTCCAACCTCGTGGAGGATGAAACGTTCGTGCAGGCGATGCGCGAGGACCTGGAGGGGGCGGCCGAAAAATTGACGGCCCTTGCAAATGAAAAAGGCGGCACAGATAATATAACGGTGGTCATGATCGTCAACAGATGCGACCAGGAGTGAAATGGATGGATAACATGATCGGCAGAAAGTTGGACGGCAGATATGCCATACAGGAAGTCATCGGCGTAGGTGGCATGGCGATTGTTTACAAAGCCTACGATGAGATCGACGACCGGGTGGTTGCAGTTAAGGTGCTCAAAGACGAATATCTGTCCAATGATGATTTCAAACGCCGGTTCAAAAATGAATCCAAGGCCATCGCCATGCTGTCCCACCCCAATATTGTGCAGGTGTATGACGTGAGTCTGGACGAGCGTCTGCAATATATCGTGATGGAGTATGTGGACGGCATCACGCTCAAAGAATACATCGATCAGCAGCATGTTCTTACATGGAAAGAAGCCGTCCATTTCACGATGCAGATTCTGCGCGCACTTCAGCATGCGCACGAAAAGGGCATCATCCATCGTGATATCAAACCGCAGAATATCATGATGCTGGAGGACGGCACCATTAAAGTAGCGGACTTCGGCATTGCGCGAATGGTCGACAGCGAGACACGCACGATGACCGATAAGGCCATTGGTTCGGTGCATTATATCAGTCCGGAGCAGGCCAGCGGCAGCCGGACGGATGAAAAATCGGACATCTATTCGCTGGGTGTGATGCTGTATGAAATGTTGACCGGCAAATTGCCGTTTGAATCGGATAACGCGGTGTCGGTCGCCATCATGCAGATGCAGACTAAGCCACGTCGTCCACGTGACCTCAACCCCGATATTCCGGAGGGGCTTGAGGAGATCACACTGCGCGCCATGCAAAAGGAGCCGTCCAGCCGATATGCTTCGGCAGCGATCATGATGGCAGATATCAATGCATTCAAGCAGAACCCCAGCATTCATTTTGCATACAAGTATTTTGTGGACAACAGCCCCACCAAATATTATGACGCGGTGAAAAAAGTCAAGGGCGAGTCGGAAGCGGAAAAGCAGCCGGAGCGTGTTGTGCGAGAGAAACCCGATAAAAAGAAAAACAAAACATATATCAGCTTGCTTTCCAAAATTACCATTGTGCTGGTCATAGTCGTGGCGGTCATCGCCGTTATCATGATGTATATGCTCGATATCATCCCGCATGGCTCCACACCGGATATCAAGGTGCCGAATTTAGTGGGGCAGCAGTATGATGCGATGGTTCAACAGTATGGGAGAACGTTTCAGATTACCAAATCCAACACGCAGTATGACAATACCGCACCGTCCGGGCAGATTCTGAGTCAAACGCCCGTGGCGAACACCTCGGTCAAGAAGAATGCGAAAATTTCAGTTGTGGTCAGTTTGGGTGCCAAACAGGTATCTGTGCCGGATGTAACCAATCAGGCACAGAGTGACGCGGTGGCACAGCTCACCGCATCCGGCTTGCTCTACACGATTCAGAATATCAACGATAATAGTGTGGCAAAGGGGTCGGTGGTCAAAACCGATCCGGCAGCGGGCACACAGGTTAATTCCGGCTCAAGTGTGACGCTGTATATCAGCCTTGGGCCTGCCGTTACCTATGTCACGGTGCCGAATGTGGTTGGACAACCGCAAGATGCAGCTAAGACCGCATTGGAGAATGCCGGGTTGAAACTGGGCTCCGTAACGACTCAAAGCAGTGCGACGGTCGCTTCCGGAATGGTGGTTTCGCAGGATCAGAAAGCGAATGCACAGGTGGCGCAGAATACCGTAGTCAATCTGGTGGTGAGCAGCGGTGCGCCGACGGCGCCTAATGTGGTCGGCGAGAACGTGAGCAAGGCAACGAGTGACCTTCAAAACGGTGGGTATGTGCTTGGAAATGTGACGTATGCTAACAGCGGTTCCGTGGCGCAAGGTAATGTCATCAGCCAGCAGACAGAGCCGGATAATAAGCATGTGGATTTGGTAGTAAGCCTCGGGGCGACCCCCAGCAGTTTGCCTAGCAGCAGCTCTTCAAGCAACACAACTCCTCCCTCAAGCAGCAGCCTCCCTTCCTCAAGCAGTGGTTCTAGCCATTGAAGGAATCGTATACGATGGAAGAAGTCTATGAGGGGCTGATTGTTCGCGCGACAGCCGGGTTTTATTACGTGCGGGATACGGAACGGGTCGTGGCCTGCCGGGCGCGCGGCATTTTCCGCAAAGAAAAAAAGACGCCGCTGGTGGGCGACCATGTACGCTTTTCCCTGCAAGACGTAAAAGAGGGGGAGGGTACGGTGGAAGAAATTCTACCGCGCCGTAACGCGCTTGTCCGCCCGCCGCTCGCTAATTTGGATAAATTGTTTATTGTTTCCGCCGCCGCTTCTCCGCCTCCGGATACGTTTGCCATTGATAAATTGTCGGCACTGGCCGAAATCGTTGGTATTGAGCCGGTTTTGGTATTCACTAAATGCGATCTGGCGCCGGTGGGTGAATTGGTGGCGCTTTACCGCAAGGCGGGTTTTCTATCCTTTGCGGTTTCCAATGTGAGCGGGCAAGGGTCGGAAGCAGTGCGTGATGCGCTCGACGGCGTGTGTGCGTTCACGGGCAATTCCGGCGTGGGCAAATCAAGTTTGCTCAACAGTATTGCGCCGGGTCTGGCGTTGCAGGTGGGCGCTGTCAGCGATCGGCTGGGACGCGGACGCCATACCACCCGTATCGTGGAACTGTTTCGTTTGGCGGACTGCGGTATCCCAAGAGAAGGATATGTGGCAGACACGCCGGGTTTTTCCGCGCTGGATGTCGCGGGGGCGGTGCTTATCCGTAAAGAGCAGCTGCCATATGCATTTCGGGAGTTTGCCCCTTATCTGGCCGACTGCCGGTATCGTGGGTGCGCGCATGTGCGGGAGGACGGCTGTGCCGTGCGCACGGCGGTGGAGCGCGGCGAAATCGCACCTTCACGCCATGCAAGCTATTGTGCCATGTACGAATCAGTGAAAGACATAAAGGACTGGGAATTGAACAAATGAACAGATGCCTGTTGATCGCGGCAGGGCCGATGCGGGATATCCCTGCCCTGCAAAAACGGGTGTTGCCGGATGATTTTATCCTTTGCGCGGATGGTGGGGCAGACAATGCGCGACTTCTGGGTGTGCGCCCGCAGCTCGTGCTGGGCGATCTGGACTCGGTGAGGCAGCTGCCTGCCGGAATACCCACAGAACGCTTTCCGCCCGAAAAGGACGATACTGACACCATGTTGGCGCTTAAACGTGCGCTTGAAATGGGGTATCGTTCTTTTTTGTTGTTGGGTGCATGGGGCGGCCGCCCTGACCATGCGTATGCAAACCTGTGCGCACTGCTCTACTTGGCGGCGCATGGGGCGGCGGGTATGATTGCAGACGGTGACACGGAAATCTATATGGTGAAGGATGGCGCGTTGCAGCTGCCAAAACGGGCTGAGTATTATGTATCGGTGTTTCCGTTTGACGGGCCGGCGGAGGGCGTGACTGAAACGGGAATGCAATATGGGCTGGATAACGCTTACCTGCAAACTGCCGACCCCATCGGCGTGAGCAATGCATTCCTTGAGGAACAAGCAGTGATCTCGGTGAAACGGGGGACGCTGTTGATTTTTTTGTGTCGAAAAGAGTGATTTCTTTGCCGGATAGGAACCCTTTTCATACGGATGCATAGATTGGTAGTGACGGCAGGGCATAGCCGCAATAAAAGGAGCCATGCCACCACCATACGCCGTCTGATTGAGATGTGAGTCACGATGTTTGGGCGGCATAAAAAGGCGCTGGCGGCGGTTTTTCTGGGCGTGGGCGTGCTGATGGCTTGTACGCTGCCCGCTTGTCTTATCATTGTACTGCTGGCAATTGCCTTGATTGTGGTAGGCATTTTTTGCTCGAAATGCTGATTTGCTTTACGCCATGAAGATGCGGAGGAATTGGTATGAAGATCGTCGTTTGGAAAAGTCCCAGTTTTTTAAAAGGGCTGCTGCGTCTGCTTTTTGGAATCAAACAGGGAGAATAAACTGTTTGTATACACAAAAAGCAACTATCAGTGTAGTCCGGCAGAGCGAGAGCCGAGAACCCATGTGAGTTCCCGGCTCTCGCTCTGTTATAAAATATGCTGCGGTCATTTACAGCAAGCTATTAAGGGAGTGGAGACCGGTTCGAGCGGGATAGCCATTTCCATGGCTGACAAGCGACAAAGAACGCGGCGATGAGCAGCAGAGTGATGTAACTGCACAGGCCCTGCCAACCGGACCGGCTGAGAAATACACCGCCGGACCAGCCCACCAGGCTGGAACCGGTATAGTAAAAGAGCAAATAAAACGAGGCGGCCTGACCCTTACAGCTTCGTTCTGCAAGCAGACCTGTCCATCCGCTGGCGACGGCGTGCCCCGCCATAAAACCAAAAGAAACCAGCGCGACCCCCAAAATTTTGATGATGAGAGAGGGACACAAGGTCAAAAGAACACCTGCAATAAAAACGGCAAATGTGAGCGCAATCACGTTCCGGCGCGGATAGCGGTCGGCCATCTGCCCAAACAGCACCGAGCTGAAAATGCCGCAGAGATTGACGGCAAATAGAAAACCGAACACTGTTTGGCTGAGGTTGTAGGGCGGTTTCATCAATGGGTAACCGATGTAGTCTAAAATGGCGATATACCCGCCCATCAGCAGGAAACCCGTGATGTACATGGGCCAGAGGCGTGGATTGCACAATGTCTTTTTTACAGTCTCCAACCAGTGCGCCACCGATATACGGTGTTTTGTAAAATTGCGGGAATCCGGCAGGAACAGCCAAAACCACAGTGCTCCGGCAAGACTGACCGCTCCTTGTATGAGAAATGCAATATGCCAGTTGGTATGGTCGGTCAGGATGCCGATGATGAGCCGCCCCGTCAGTCCGCCGACTGCCGTACCTGCCACATAGTAGCCGATGACCCTGCCGATATCGCGCGGCGAAAATTCTTCATTTAAGTAGGCCATGGCGATGGACGGGAATCCGGCGATAGCGATGCCCTCCAGAAGCCGAATGACTAAAAAAGCGGAGAAATTCTGTAAAAATGCGGATATGATCGTCATGCCGGAGGTGAGTACCAGTGAAACGCTCATAAAGCGTTTGCGATCAAATCCACCCGCCAGCAATGTAACAAAAAGCAGGCTGACTGCCAGTGAAACAGTGGTTAATGAAATAGATAGGCTGGCTGTCGCAGGCGGTATATGGTATTCCTGTGAGTAGAGGCTGATGAGCGGCTGCGGACTGTACATAATGGCGTAGGTGATGGTGCTGCCCACCAGTACGCTCAAAGAGGCGTGACGTGCCTCTTTGGTGCCGGTCTGTATGTATTGCAAGGTATGTCATCTCACTTATTGGTCCGTGGTTCAAACCAGTGGACGCTATTTTATCCGCACATCCTGCATGATAGGGTGTCTCTGTCAGATCATCCGACAGATATGCCCCGGAATGTGCGGCTGCTAATTTCGCATCGAGGCAGGACGGACGCCTTTGCCGACGGCTGTATCCTAATGCAAAAGAGGACCCGTGCCCTAAAAATCGGTGGCTTCTGTCATTTTAACCTGTTCACACAAATATTTCAAGTAGAGACAGTTGTGGGATGCGGCGACCATTGTCCATTCATGTAGTCAGCGCATAGAATGTACAGAGGTGTATCAATATGCGCAGACCATTCATTTGGTGGTGGTTTCCTCCGCATCGTCCATGGCCGCCCGCACCACCACGACCACCCGGACCGCCGCGTCCACCCAGGCCACCGCGTCCGCCCGGACCGCCGCGTCCACCCAGGCCACCGCATCCACCCAGACCACCGTATCCGCCCAGACCACCGCGCCCACC
>NZ_JBDNLG010000029.1:0-28182 GCF_047718355.1 Ethanoligenens sp. | reverse complement strand
AAACTACAATCTGGAAAAGAAAAGGAGGCAATGATATGCCTACGGAAAATTTATCGATCAGGATTGGAATTATTTTAGGCAGCAATCGGCCCGGCCGCATCTGCCGAACAATTGGTGAATGGGTGCGGCAAACAATGCAGCACGACAACCTGACAATTGATTTGATTGATTTGGAGGAAATCAACCTTCCGTTCCTGGATGAACCAGAGCTACCGGCAGTGCATAACTACCAAAAAGAACATACCAAAAGGTGGAGCAAACAAATTAGCAGCTATGCCGGTTTTGTGTTACTGCTTCCGCAATATAATTGGGGATATCCTGCTGTACTGAAAAACGCTCTGGATTATCTGTATGATGAGTGGGCAGGTAAACCGGTAAGTATTATGTGTTATGGGGCACACGGCGGTTTTCAAGCAGCATTGGGGATTAAATTGGTAACACAAGGTCTAAATATGTATAATATGGCCACGAACCCGTCTTTCGACATCGGCAAAGAAATGTTTGACGCGCAGGGTCAGTTTCAAGATATCGACACAGCGTTTGCGCGTTATCGGAAATCGTTGCAGGCAGTATCCTCTGAATTTGTTAATTTGCTGAAAAAGGAACCGGAATAGCATTACATTTTTGCGTCAAAAAAAATCAGTGTTTATTCATAATTATATGTTATCACTTACCGCCCGTTCGGAATTTTTTGAACGGGCTTTCGTATGCCATCACATCAAAACCACTGTGGAGGTACCGCCCTATGCGCTTTATCGGTTCCGCTATGGGTACACCTGGAGGTTATCATAATTGCCCTCGGTATGGGCCTTAATCTGTAGAACCGTGTCAACCACGGAAATAATGCCGCATGAAATGAGCACGGTCCATAGGGAAGTAAACGTATAAACCAACAACCAGAAATGTGAAAGGGCTGTTGCCCAACTTTCGTTTTGCAACAGCCCTTTCTACTAACCAAGAACCGGATTTCTTTATTCTTTCATGGTAAAAAGCAGTTCCCCAGCTTCAACCGGTTTGCCTTCGGTGATAAATACTTTATCGATTAGGCCGTCCATATTGGACACCACGCTGGTCTCCATTTTCATTGCTTCGATGATCGCAAGCACTTGGTTTTTCTTAACTTCCTCGCCGGCTTTCACCAACACTTTGCTGACAGCCCCGGGGATGCTTGCACCAATTTGGGCCTGATCGTCCGTATCCGCCATCGTGACGCTCGACTGGGCCACTTTGGCATTGTTCCGCACGGCCACCTCGCGGCGGGCGCCGTTGAGTTCAAAAACCACGTTCTGCGTGCCGTCGCTGTTCATTTCGCCCAGCCCGACATACTTAATGATCAGCATTTTTCCTTCTTCAATGGAGAGTTCCGTCATTTCGCCGGGTTCCATCCCCATGAAGAAAACATGACTTTCCATGCGGCTGATATCGCCGTATTCCTGGCGGCGCTTACAGTAATCCTCCAGCACCTTCGGATACAGGCACCAACTCACCAGATCCTGCATGGAAGGATTCGGCTCATATTTGATGATATTCTGTTTCACTTGGTCAAAATCCACCGGTTTAAGCAGTTCACCAGGCCGGCAGGTAATTGGTTTTTCGCCTTTCAGAACGACCTCTTGAAGATCCTTCGGGAAGCCCCACGCCGGCTGCCCAATCATTCCTTTGAAATAAGACACTACCGAATCGGGGAATGTAAGCCGTTTACCCCGTTCCACAATATTGTCTGCCGTCAAGTCGTTCTGCACCATAAAGATAGACAGGTCGCCCACAACCTTGGACGAAGGTGTGACCTTGACGATGTCGCCCAGAATATTATTGGCCTCTTTATATTTTGTCTTGACTTCCTCAAACCGTGTCCCCAGCCCAATGTTTTCAACCTGGTTTTTGAGGTTGGTCAGCTGTCCGCCGGGTATCTCATATTTGTAGATATCCGTATCAGGATAATTGCGCCCGGTTTCAAACATATAGTAACTTTTGCGCACATCATGCCAGTAATCCTTGAGCGGCTCCAGTTTGTCAAGATCCAGCCCGGTATCACGCTCCTGCCGCTCGAGCGCCGCAACTATCGCGTTCATCGACGGCTGGCTGGTGAGCGAGGACATGCTCGCAATAGCGGTATCTACAACATCCACACCCGCCTCAGCTGCCATCAGCAAAGTGGCAACCTGATTGCCGCTGGTGTCATGCGTGTGCAGCTGCACGGGAATACCGATTTCACTTTTCAGCGCGGAAACCAATTGGCGAGCGGCATACGGTTTGAGCAGCCCCGACATATCCTTGATGCAAAGAATGTGTGCACCGCGTTTTTCCAACTCTTTGGCCATGCGGACGTAATAATCCAGCGTATATTTCTTTTGGCGCGGGTCCAGTATATCCCCGGTATAGCAAATGGTCCCTTCGGCCACCTTGCCGCACTTGATAACTTCATCAAGTGCAATCTCCATACCCGGAAGCCAGTTGAGCGAATCAAATATTCTAAAAATATCAATGCCGCCCTTAGCCGCTTCCCGGATAAATTCGCGGATGAGATTATCCGGATAGTTGGTATATCCCACGGCATTGGAACCGCGCAGAAGCATCTGAAACGGAATGTTGGGAATGCGTTCACGCAATTGACGCAGGCGCTCCCACGGTGATTCATGGAGGAATCGATAGGCAACGTCAAATGTCGCGCCGCCCCACATTTCCACAGAAAACAAATCCGACAGCGCATGGGACATGGGCTGTGCAATATTGACCATATCCCTTGTGCGCATCCGGGTCGCCAGCAAGGACTGATGTGCGTCACGAAGCGTTGTATCGCAAATCAGCAGTTTTTTCTGGTCAAGCACATATTTTTTGAAACCTTCCGGTCCCTCACGATCCAGCAGTTGCTTCAGACCTTTTGGCGGCTCTTCTGCCAAAATGGACGGAATGCGTGGTTTGTCACAGGGCCTTTTGAGTTCTTTCTTTTCGTTAACAATCAGCGCACCGATGTATTTCAGCAGCTTAGTCGCCCGGTTCTTCGGGTCCTCAAACTCAAAGAGTTCCGGGGTCTCGTCAATAAATTTGGTATGACATTTACCTGTTTTGAAAACCGGATGACTCAAAATGTTGCACAAAAAACCCATGTTGGTTTTCACGCCATGGATATGAATCTCGGTAATGGCGCGAAGCGCTTTACGGATGGTGTTCTCAAAGGTTCTGTCATATGTTGTGATTTTCACAAGCAGACTGTCGTAATAGGGAGAGACTTCAGCACCCGCAAAAGCGTTCCCGGCGTCCAGACGAACCCCAAACCCACCGCCGCTGCGGTAAGTGGTAATTTTCCCAGAATCGGGTGCAAAATTGTTCCGGGGATCTTCCGTCGTAACCCTGGATTGGATGGCGTAGCCGCTCATTTTCACGGAATCCTGTGACGCAATGCCGATCTCTGGGGAAGAAAGCGGAAAACCCTGCGCAATTAGAATCTGCGCCCGGACAAGGTCGATACCCGTAATCATCTCCGTGACGGTATGCTCGACCTGAATACGCGGGTTCATTTCAATAAAATAGTGCTTTCCAGTTTGATCCACCAAAAATTCTACGGTTCCGGCATTGACATAATGGGCTGTCTTTGCAATCTTGACAGCATCCTCATAGAGCCTTTGGCGTGTCTCGTCCGAAATCGAGAAGGCCGGAGCAAACTCGATCACTTTCTGATAGCGCCTTTGCAGTGAACAGTCCCGTTCAAAAAGATGCACAATGTTGCCATACTCGTCGGCAAGAATCTGCACCTCGATATGTTTTGGGTTGACCAGAAACTTCTCCATGAAAATGGAATCGTCCCCGAATGCCTTTTCAGCCTCGCTGCGGACCATGTCGAGCGCAATACCCATCTCCCCGGCATTGTCGACCCGGCGCATCCCGCGCCCGCCGCCGCCTGCCGCCGCTTTCAGCAACACCGGATAACCGTAGCTGTCCGCCCGCTGCAAAGCGTCCGCAAGGTCTACGATCTTCTCGGTGCTTCCCGGAACAACCGGCACATCACAGCTGGCCGCAAGGGCTTTTGCATTGAGTTTGCTGCCCATTTTTGCAAGCACGTCAGACGGAGGACCGATGAAAACAATGCCGTTTTCCTCGCAGGCTTTGGCAAAATCGGCATTTTCAGAAAGGAACCCATATCCCGGATGAATGGCGTCCGCCCCCTTGCGCTTGGCAAGGTTGATGATGTAATTGATGTCCAGATACGCGGCGAGCGGGCTTTTGTTCTCATCGAGCATATAAGCCTCGTCCGCTTTGGTTCGGAACAGATTGAAGACATCCTCTTTTGAGTAGATGGCCACTGTCCTAAGATCCATGTCGTAACATGCCCTGAAAATACGAATGGCAATTTCGCCGCGGTTTGCGACCAAAACCTTTTCAATTCTTCTTTGAATCATCATATACTCCATTCTGGCTTTTGCAACCATGCGCTCCGTTTGATATCGCAGTTAGAAAACCACTGGGAACCTGCCTATGTACAACAACTCATGTACTTGCGACCGGCATGGTTTTCTTTCCTGAAAGCCCGTTTCCAAACTCAAAAAACCGAATTTGTTGCATTATAACTGATGCTAGATTGCATTTTTACGTCTGATTGCGTATAACGACCCCACATCGCCACAAAAATCAACAACAAGGCTTATACAGCGCATTTTCGCCTGTAACGGGTTAAGCAATATTTATTATACCCCCTGCTGTTTCCTCTGTCAACGATGTTTGAAATTTTACATAAATGCAATTAAATAATTTCAAAAATGCATTTCGAGTTTTTGCACCAAATGCAAACCGGAGATCAAATATACAATACCTCACGCGTTAGGATTTACCAAAATGATAGCGCATTGTTCCACTGATTTTTAACCATCTGCTGATACGATGCAGTGCACAAAAACAACGCCATCAGGCAGGATTTCCTGCTTGATGGCGTTAAATGCAATGGATTTCTATCGTTCCCGTTCTATTTTTCAGAAATGTTCGGAGAGGACCCTATAGGCATCTCCCATGTGTCATGTTTGGTATGCAGCAGCTCATGCGCACGCTTTGCGAGCGGTTTTTTCAAATACGCATCGTAAACCTGCACAATTGACGGGTTTTCATGAGAGAATCGCAAATGGTTTACCCGATCCAATCCATAAAGCGACGCGGCGCGCACTTCCCCGCGCTCCTGCCCTTCTCCAATTGGCTGTCCCCCACCGCCGGCGCAGCCGCCGGGACATGCCATGATCTCTACAAAATCGTAGGATACCCTGCCCGTTTGCAGCGCCTCCAGCAGTTTGCGGGTGTTACCCAAACCGCTGGCGACAGCAACTTTCAACGGAATGCCCGCAATCGTAAAGGTGGCTTCTTTCCAACCGTCCATGCCACGCACCGTACGAAACGCGTCGGGTTCCGGGTTTTCCCCGGTAGCCAAATAACAGGCAGTGCGCAGGGCGGCTTCCATGACGCCGCCCGTGGCGCCGAAAATGACGCCCGCACCGCTCCCCACACCCAGCGGCAAATCAAAATCGCTTTCCGGCAATTCTTCCGCGCGGATATGTTCTGCCCGAATCATGCGGTCAACCTCGCGCGTGGTCAGCACGATATCCACATCCTGCCCCGCCCCGGCTGCATCCATCGTGGGCAGCGTGCATTCCTGTTTTTTCGCCAAACACGGCATGATGGAAATAGAGCAGATGCGCGAGGGCTCCACATGCAGCAAATCGGCGTAATAGCTTTTGGCAATTGCGCCAAACATTTGCTGCGGGGACTTGGAAGTGGAAAGTTGACCCACCATATCCGGGTACTGGGACTTTACAAAGCGCACCCAGCCCGGGCAGCAGGATGTAAACATCGGAAACGATTCGTTTTCCTTATTTTTCAGTTTTTCGAGGAATTCACTGGCTTCCTCCATAATGGTGAGATCGGCGCCGAACGTGGTGTCGAAGATATACTTAAACCCCATTTCCCGCAAAGCGGCGACCAGACGCTTGGCAGTCGCTTTCTCGCGCGGCAGTCCCAAGGACTCCCCCCACGCCGCGCGGACAGCGGGTGCAATCTGCACCACGGTGATTTTTTCGGGGTCAGCAAGTGCGGCAAAGGCTTTGTCCGTATCATCCCGTTCTCGCAGAGCCCCCACCGGGCAGTGCGTGATGCATTGCCCGCACAGTGCGCAGTCGGACTCCTCAATTGTGCGGTTGCCGGAAACATCCACCGTAGTGCGGGAACCCGTATTGGCGACGTCCCAAATATGTACGCTCTGTATTTTATCACAGACTTGAATACAACGCATACATTTGATACATTTAGAAAAATCGCGGATCAACGGAAAATCCGCGTTCCATTTGGAAACCGGCAATGTGCGCCGGTACGGCAGATCCAAAATCCCCAGATCGTTGGATAACGTCTGCAAATGACAGTTACCGCTGCGCACACAACTCGCACAATAACTGTCGTGCTGCGACAAAATCAACTCCACATTGGTGCGCCGCGCCTCACGTACACGCGGGCTGTTCGTGTGGATGACCATGCCTTCGCTCACCCGGTTTTCGCAGGCCGTCACCAGTTTGTCAATCCCTTGTATTTCCACCACACAGACCCTGCACGCACCGATTTCATTGATTCCTTTTAGATAGCACAGCGTGGGAATATGGATATCGGCGGAAGATGCGGCCTCCAGAATGGTATCTCCCTCACTGGCCTGAACAGCAATCCCATTGATCGTAACATTTACCATTTTACACGCCTCCCGCCTTTGAATACCCCAAAGCCAAAATGGTCACAGCGCAGGCAGCGCGACGATTCCTGCGCCGCCTCCTGTGCCGTCATCCCATTCTCCATCAAATCAAAATCATTTTTCCGTTTTGCGGCCTCGCGTTCGGTCATGTTGACTCTGCCGCATGGCAGACGGTCATCCAAACACGCGGATGGAATTTCTACGTCTGAAACAATCTCATGGTTAAACCCAAGATAATTGTCGATATTTGCCGCAGCCACTTTGCCTGCCGCGATGGCTTTGACGACCGTGGATGGCCCGCTTACGCAGTCTCCGCCGGCAAACAGCCCGGCAGTTTCCTGAATGGCCGCCACACGACCGGTGGTGTTTGCTTGAATTGTGCCCTTATGCACGGGGACGCCGCATTCTTCAAACGGGCGGTAATCGATACGCTGGCCGACCGCCACCACGATCAGATCACAAGCAATCCTCTTCCCCTCCATTTTAGCGTCGGCAGGGCGCGGTCTGCCCCCCGCGTCGATCTTGCCAATGATCTGCGGCTGCACCCACAAAGCCGCGACATGGCCGTCCGCGTCCGCCTCTATGCGCACCGGCACCTGCAATTCCAAAACCTCGCAGCCCTCACCGACAGCACCCACAACTTCTTCCTGTTGCGCTGTCATATCGTCCTGACGGCGGCGATATACGATATCAACCGCTTTCGCGCCAAGCCGGAAAGCAGACCGTGCCGCATCCATCGCCACATTGCCGCCCCCAATGACTACCACCTTTTTCCCATGGAAATCGGGGTATTTCTCATTGCCGATATCGCGGAGCATCGCCACGGCGGACACCACTCCCTGGCTGTCCTCCCCTTCAATGCCAAGCGCGCGATTGGCGTGCGCACCGATGGCGAGGAAAACGGCATCGTATTCCTTTGCCAGATCTTTGACCGATTGGTTTTCTCCAATCGTCACGTCTGTCTGCACCTGTATTCCTGTGGACAGGATCACATCAATATCATCCTGCAACCGCTCACGCGGCAGCCGATAACTGGGGATGCCATACCGCAGCATACCGCCCAGATGCGGCTGCTTTTCATAAATGGTCACGCTGTGCCCCATCAGAGACAGATAGTATGCCGCACTCAGCCCACCGGGGCCGCCGCCCACGACCGCTACGCGTTTTCCTGTTGCCGGTGCGCAGACAGGTGCAGGCACTTTTCCCGCATGGTCGACTGCGAACCGCTTGAGTCCCCGTATATTGACCGATGCATCCACCATATTCCGCCGGCACCGCGCTTCGCAGGGATGCTCACATACAAACCCGCAGGCGGTGGGAAACGGATTGTCATTGCGAATCAGACGCACAGCATCGGCATAGCGCCCAGCCTTCACAAGCGCCACATAACCGGGAATATCCACGCCTGCGGGACACAACGCCACACATGGCACAGGTTGATCCAGCCCGCAGGTGCATCTGCCGTGCGTGATATGTTCAACATAGTCGTCCCTAAACCCTTTTACGCCCTGTAAGACCATATTGGCGGCTTCCCACCCAATGGCACAATCCGCCGAGGCGCTGACGACCCGTGCGGTACGTTCAATCAGATCCAAGGTCTTCATATCCGCACGTTGATTCAGCACATCCTCCAGCAGGATTTCCAATTGCGCCAGTCCCACACGGCAGGGGACGCATTTTCCGCAGGTCTGCGCCCTGCAAAATTTTAAAAAAGATGCAGCCATATCCACGGGACAAAGACCCGGCGGGCTGGCGACAATCCGACGTTCCAAGTCCCGGTAAAGGTTTTCGACAGTCGTCTGTGCGTGATCCGGCGTGAGGATTTCCAATCTGCTCATCGAACATGCCTCCATCAAATTTCCACATTCTGCGATAAAAAATATGAATAATTAACAATCCTGTTTATATAGTATCACGTTTTTGCAGATATGCAAACACCAAACACATCCAATCCATCAGCCCTCTGTTTTCTGCCGTATTGGCTGGCGTATCTCCGACTATATGTAAAAACTTTTTGACATTTATGTTCCACCCACTTATAGTAAATATGTAAAACATTTTTTACATCACGGAGGAGCAACGTATGAAAAAGAATACTTGGCAACAATTGAAAAGCGCGTTCGGCGTTCAGAAAATGGATGAAATGCAGATGCACATCAATCTGCAAGCCATCCGGTGGACCTATTCATTCATTACGGTCATCCTGTTTATCTGGGGGACGCATGACTTTATCTTGTCCCCCCACAAAATACCTATGGCGATTATTTTGCTGATTCTGCAAAACCTTGTCTATTATATAGTAACCGCGATTTTAAAATCCCGCATGGGCGAGCGAGCAGCTTTGCGCCGTCTGCTGATTATCATCGCCCTATCAGCTGCCGGTGCGATTTTCATCGGTATCCTGTTGTATTTCTTTCATTAAAAGGAGCTAAGATAGAGAATAAATGAAAAACCGCATAAAAGAACTGCGCAAACAACTGGGTCTGCGGCAGGAGGATCTGGCGGAACGGACAAACGTGACACGCCAAACCATCAACGCCATTGAGAATAATAAGTATAACCCCACATTGGAACTGGCCATGCGGCTTGCCAAATTGCTGCACACACCAGTGGAAGAATTATTTCTGTTGGACGAATGATGCCCCCCGGCGCTTGAACTTTGCGATTTGCCTGTGCTATAATAAAATATGCCTGCGGAAAACAGGCGCGGCAACGTGCCGCTGTCATTCGTATAGGCATATCTTGGGTCTGTTTGCTCCTTGGCCGGTTGGCCGAGGCGCTTTTTGCGCGTGACCCGATCAACAGGAGGCAATCACGATTCATGGAGTGGACGGGCTTAAACGAGTTGCGGGAAAAATATCTCGCGTTTTTTGAGAGCAAAGGGCATTTGCGCCTGCCAAGTTTCCCATTGGTGCCGCAGGGGGATAACAGCCTGCTGCTCATCAACTCCGGCATGGCGCCGATGAAGAAATATTTCTTAGGGCAGGTCACACCGCCAAGCAAGCGCGTGACCACCTGCCAAAAATGTGTCCGCACGCCCGATATTGAGCATGTGGGCAAGGATGACCGCCACGGCACCTACTTTGAGATGCTGGGCAATTTTTCGTTCGGCGATTATTTTAAGCACGAGGCCACCGCGTGGGGCTGGGAATTTGTTACCAAAGTCGTGCAGCTGCCGGAAGATAAAGTCTATGTCACCATCTATCAGGACGACGACGAGGCATATGATATCTGGACCAAAGAAGTCGGCGTCGACCCATCACATATCGTGCGCCTGGGTAAAGAAGATAATTTCTGGGAACACGGCAGCGGCCCTTGCGGCCCCTGTTCGGAAATCTACTTTGACCGCGGCGAAAAATACGGCTGCGGCAAACCCACCTGCGGTGTTGGCTGCGACTGTGACCGTTATGTGGAGTTCTGGAATATTGTGTTTTCTCAGTTCGACAGCGACGGCAAAGGTACGTATACGCCAATGCCCAAACCGAACATTGATACCGGCATGGGGCTGGAGCGTCTGGCTTGCGTCATGCAGGGCGTGAACAACCTCTTTGAGGTTGATACCGTTCAGAATATCATGAAGCACACCGGACGCATCGCGGGCGTAACCTACGGTGCACAGGAAAAGGCGGATATCTCGCTGCGCGTGGTCACCGACCACATCCGCAGCACCGTTTTCTTGGTGGGCGACGGCGTATTGCCATCCAATGAAGGACGCGGCTATGTGCTGCGCCGTCTATTGCGCCGCGCCGCGCGCCATGGGCGGCTTCTCGGTATCCGTGAGCCGTTTCTGTATCAGGTAGCGGAAACGGTTGTGCATGAAAACGCTGTCGCTTATCCCGATCTGGTGGAAAAACAGGGATATATCCAAAGCGTCATTAAGTCCGAGGAGGAACGGTTCTCCGCCACCATCGACCAGGGTCTTCAACTGCTTGAGCAAATGATTGGCGGATTGTCGGAGAACGGTGTGCTTTCCGGCGCGGACGCTTTTAAATTATATGATACATTTGGTTTCCCACTTGATTTGACCAGCGATATCCTGGAGGAGCGCGGTTTTTCAGTTGATGCGGATAGATTCGACGCACTGATGAAAGAACAGCGTGAACGGGCGCGTGCCGCACGTGCCTCCGGGATGGGCGCCGCCTGGGAAGATTCCAAAGATGAGGACACACCCGAAACACAGTTCGTCGGCTATGAAAAACTGGCTTGCCCCGCAAAGGTGACTGCGATTATTGCGGAGGGTGAACGCGTGGGGTTGGCTGCGACCGGCAGGCAGGTTTCCATCCTATTAGATACCACGCCGTTTTATGCGGAAAGCGGCGGACAAGTGGGCGATACCGGTTTGCTCACCGCCGACGGTATGTGCATCAAAATCACCGGCTGCAAAAAATCCGCGACTGGACGTTTCCTGCACTTTGGTGAGGTAACCGAAGGCAGCCTGCATGTCGGGGATACGGTGCAGGCACAGGTGGACGCGCCGCGCCGCCGCGCCATTATGCGCAACCACAGTGCAGCGCATCTGCTGCAAGGCGCGCTGCGCAGCGTGCTTGGTACCCATGTTCAACAGGCCGGGCAGTTGGTGGATGCCCACCGTGTACGCTTCGATTTCACACATTTCACCGGCTTGACGCCGGAAGAACTCGACGCGGTCGAAAAGCAGGTCAACACGGCTATTCTCTCGGCTGTACCGGTCACGACCAAAACGATGGCTATAGAAGAAGCAAAAAAGAGCGGTGCCATGGCGCTGTTCGGTGAAAAATATGGCGATGTGGTACGTGTGGTACAGATGGGAACCTTCTCCAAGGAGTTCTGCGGAGGCACCCATGTGGACAGCACCGGCAAAATCGGTCTGTTCCGCGTTGTTTCGGAAACATCGGTGGCAGCGGGTGTACGCCGTATCGAAGCAGCAACCGGCATGAACGTGCTGGAGCTTCTGCACGAGCAGGATACCGCACTCAAAGAAACCGCACAGGTTTTGAAGTCCGCACCCGTCGATATCCCGCACCGTGCAGCACAGGTAGTTGGTGAACTGCATGAAAAGGATCGTGTAATTGAAACCCTGCAGGGCAAAATCGCAGCCATGCAAATGGATGCACTGGTTGCGGCATCTAAAGAAGTCGGTCATTTTCATTTGATAACAGCCAGCCTGAAAGGCATGGATGTAGACGCGTTGCGGATGATTACCGACCGCGTGCGGGAAAGCGATGCACAGGCAGTCATTGTGCTGGCGAGTATAGCTGGTGGGAAAGTGGTCTTTGCCGCTGCCTGTGGCAAAGACGCGGTTAAAAACGGTGCCCACGCGGGCAACCTGCTGCGCACCGCCGCGAAAATTGCGGGCGGCGGCGGCGGCGGTCGGCCGGACAGCGCGACAGCGGGCGGCCGCGACGTATCCAAGATTGCAGAAGCACTGCAAAGTGTAGAAAATACACTCGCAGATGTGAATACGCCTGCAAAATAATTATAGATTGTTTCATTGCGAGTACACGACCCGCATAAAAAGTGGACAGGGAGGCAGCGACATGGATTGCATTTTCTGCAAGATTGCGGCGGGAGAAATCCCCTGCAAGAAATTATACGAGGATGAACAGGTGCTGGCATTTCACGACATCGATCCTAAGGCACCGGTGCATTTTCTGGTGATCCCCAAAACACATATCGGTTCAGCCAGCGAAATCACATCGGGAAACAGCGCTGTGGTCGCACATATCTTTGAAGTAATTGCAAAACTGACTGCACAGCTCGATTTAAAGAACGGCTATCGTGTCGTTACCAATTGCGGCAAAGACGCGGGGCAATCCGTAGAGCACCTGCACTTCCATGTGCTGGCGGGACGCCTGCTCTATCCTGATATGGCTTGATTTTTTGACAGATCTTTGCAGCGTCACAGATGCTGGAGAACGGAGTTTATTATGAAAACATATTCATTGGAAGTCGCGGGCCTGACACGCGAATTGCCTATCTGCCCGGTAAGCAATTCCGTGGACATCGCCGCATTCATCATGTTTGGTGATGTGGAGTTGACGGTCAACTGTGCGAGGGATTTGCTGGTACGCGCACCGGAGCACGATGTGATTATCACCGCGGAGGCCAAGGGCATCCCGCTCGCCTACGAAATGGCGCGCCAAAACAATGAAAACGGCTATCTCATCGCACGTAAAGGCGTAAAAGTCTATATGCGCAATCCCATCAGTGTCGCGGTTAAATCCATTACGACTGCAAAATTGCAAACCTTATACATTGATGAAAATGATGCAAACCAGATGTGTGACCGCCGTGTGCTGATCGTGGACGACGTCATCAGTACCGGTGAATCTCTCAGCGCACTGGAAGCACTGGTGAACAAAGTGGGCGGCAATGTCGTGGGACGCATGGCGGTGCTGGCTGAAGGCGACGCGCAAAAACGCAACGACATCACATTCCTTGCACCCTTGCCTGTCTTTGTAAAAAACTAACAGACGATGAAACGCCCGCTTGCCATTATCGGCTTTACATATCTTGCAATTTTATGCGTTGCCGCACAGTTTGACATCGGTGTGTGCATCGTATTTTCTGTGCTTTGCATGGCCTGCGGGGTCGTTTTGTTTTTCGGTTTTGGTCCGTTTCGGCGGCGCGCCGCGCTTGTTACCGTGCTGTGTACGGCAGGCGCGGCGTTTGCTTTTTATGCCGCCACATGGCATCTCGCATATTGGCCCATGGCTGCTCTGGCAGGTAAAACCGCACAGGTAAAAGGTACGGTCACCGATATCCCCGTCACTTCAGGGCAAAATGCCTATTATCTGGTGAAAGCGGATGCTGTCAGTGTTAACGGACACATTGACACGCATTCTGTGACTCTGCGTGTCAAAACGCAGGAAGCGGACATTGTGCCGTTCTCACGGGTGACGTTCAGTGCTGCGCTCTCACTTCCATCCACTGGGGAGACCGATGGCTTCAACAGCCAGCAATACTACCGCTCTAAAGGCGTCTATTTGTTTGCCACGCCGACGGATACGATACAAGTTTCCGCCCCCACAGGATTCCATCCCTATGCGGCGGCAATCCATTTGCGGCAATTCTTGTCGGCACGCCTGCAAGAGCGGGTCGGCGGCGTTTGGGGTGCACTTTCGGCGGGTATATTGATTGGCGATGTCTCCAATCTCCCCACTTGGGTTAAAAGGGATTTCACAACCACTGGGATATCACATATTCTTGCGGTCTCCGGCACACAAACATCGCTCATCATGCAGGTACTGTTGCTGTTGTCTGCTCGCCTTCGTCTGCCACGCAGACCATCCGCGCTGTTGACGGCTGCCGTGATTGTCGTATTTATGGCGGTGACGGGATTTTCTCCATCGGTTAACCGGGCAGGTGTGATGTCCCTGCTTTATCTGGGTGGATTGATGCTGGGCCGCGAAGCCGATGCACTCAACTCGCTGGGCATCTCTGTGCTGGTGCTTTGCCTGCTCAATCCTTTCGCCGCAATGGACACCGGACTGTTACTGTCATTTTCCGCCACATTGGGATTGGTGCTGATATCCGGACATTGCGTGCGCTGGATGGATAACCGCCTTGTAAAACTTCCCGCGCGGGCGGGACGGTTGCTGCGTCCGCCGGGTCTGGTGCTTTGTGAAACCGTGGGAGCAACGCTGCTCACTCTGCCGGTGATTTTGGTGACGTTTCGGCAGCTTTCGCTGGTCACTTTCTTTTCCAATGTATTCGAAGTGCCTATTTCACTGTTGGCGACACTGCTTGCAGCGGCAGCTTCCCTATTGCCGGGAAACTGGCTGTTCCTGTGGCTGGTCAAACCGGTAGCACTGCTTCTGCGCCTTTGCTGTGCGCTGATGATCGGTTATGCACATCTGCTGGCCAGCCTGCCGTTCGCCACGGTTTACACCGATTATGCATTTGTTTATCCGGTGCTGCTGCTCGCGTTGGCTGTCGGGCTGTTGGTCTGGAAAATGTGGAAACGGGGGGCTGATTTGCGTGCCGCCGCCCTCTGCGTCGCGTTTGCCTTATCTGTGGGGCTTGCCAGTCATGCAGTGGCCGCATAGGGCGTATTGGAATTTGCCGCTTTACCGGTCGAGAACGGCAATTGCACCGTGCTGTTGCGCGGGAGGCACGCGGTCTTAGTCGATTTGGATGGACAGGATGCCGCCTATTTGGCTTCCCGCTGGCTAAAGGCACACAATGTAGCGCAAGTGGATGCACTCATTCTGCCGGCATGGGATAAAAAACGGCAAACATATCTCACCGACCTTTTGAATACCACACAAATTCACGCAACCTACTTGCCGGGTGCCTACCGTGACAATGCACCGCACGGCAGCCAGCCACTCTCCTCCCCCATTATGCTGCATTGGGGCGGAGCAGCGTTGACTATCTATCCGTCCACAGACCACAAAACACTGCTGACCACACTGCGGTACGGCAATGCGCGCGCAGCGCTGACCGGCGGGGCAAAAGCGGATACCGCAGCTTACAATTTGCCCCCGCAGGCTTTGAAGGCCCAGCAGCTATTTTATGGAGGGGAGCTTTCGGATTCATTTATAAGAGATGTCTCTCCTAAATATGCCCTGTTTTCAGGGAACGCGGCAGTGAGCGCTTTATCCGGCGGGATATTGGGAGCGCAAGGCTGCGAACTGCGCAGTGTGGAAAATCAGCCTCAGCTGATCCGCACACGCGGAGGTGCCTTTTTAACGGTCACATAACGTTGGATATTGATACCCATACGCTCCCACACGCATTTTTAACGCATACCAATCAATAATTTTGAAAAATACATACCTGGTTTGGCTGAATTTATGATATGATAGGAAAGATAAAAATAAAACAGTGAAAGGGGAAACAGCATGAGTGTGCGTGCGTTAGATAGTCAGATCAAAAACGGGCAGTTTGCACGGATCTATCTGTTCTATGGTGCGGAAGGCTACTTAGCCACACATTATGCCCGTTCTGTTTCCAAAAGTGCTGTGCCATCCATGCAGACGTTCAACCTGCATCAGTTTTCCGCCGACACATTTGACCTTTCTAAACTGACGGCGGCGGTGGAACATCTGCCCATGATGGCTGCACGTTCCTGTGTGGTGTTGTGGGACATTGACCCAGACACACTAAAAGCAAAAGATTGGAAAGATTATCTGGCGCTTCTTTCAGATGCACCGGATAGCTGTGTGCTGGTGCTTGCTTTCGCGCATGTGCCGTATGATAAGAAAAGTACACATTGGAAAGCACTGATTGCGCTTGCCCAAAAAGCCGGTGTGGCGGAGCAGTTCAGCCCCCCGACCAAACGCGAACTGGAAAAATGGGTGATGAAACGCGCACGTGCGGCGGGAGCATCCATGTCAGCCGAAGCGGCCGACGCGTTGGCCGAAGCCTGCGGCGCGGATATGAACCGTATGACGGCAGAGGTGGAAAAGCTTGCGGCGTATATGGCGGGTAACGAGATCGGCAAAGACACGGTGGATGCTCTGGTATACAAAGATGTGGCGAGCACGATTTACGATCTGGCCCGCGCGGTCATCTCCGGGCGCCTGCCCGTCGCGTTGGGGATCTTAGGAGACTTGTTTGACCAAAAAGAAGAACCTGTCATCATCCTTTCTGCCCTCTCACAGGCGTTTTGCGACCTTTACCGTGCTGCCGTCGCGTGTGCCGCCGGCAAAGGCCAGACCGAATTGGCAGCGGATTTTTCTTACCGCGGGCGAGAGTTTCGCATCCGCAACGCGCTGCGGGACTGCCGAGGTCTGTCCATCGGTTTTTTGAGGGAGGCACTTGAGCGATTGCTTGCCTCCGACAAGGCACTCAAGTCTTCGGGCGCCGACAGCCGTTTGGTGCTGGAAAGGCTTTGTGTTGATCTTTCCCAGCTCAGAAAGCAGGTGAACGCGGGTTGATACACATACGAGAAGCCGTAATCGTGGAGGGGAAATATGATAAGATTAAATTATCCTCTCTCATCGACGCGGTCATCATTGAAACGGATGGTTTTGCTATTTTTAAAAACGCCGAAAAACTGGCGCTCATCCGCCGTCTGGCGGAAAAGCGCGGTGTCCTCATCATCACCGACAGCGATGCGGCAGGATTCAAGATTCGTGGTTTTCTGAATGGCGCGCTGCCCCCGGGACAAGTCAAACACGCCTACATGCCAGACATCTTTGGCAAAGAACGGCGAAAAGTGCTGCCGTCAAAAGAAGGTAAATTGGGGGTGGAAGGCATCCCGCCTGCCGCGATCATGGAAAGTTTGGCGCGCGCAGGCGTGCTTGCCGAGCAAGCTGAAGTCCCCAGACGGCGCGTGACCAAGGCGGATTTGTTTGCCGACGGCCTTTCCGGCGGAGAACAAAGCGCTGTCAAGCGCCGCGCTTTTCTCAAAAAGTTACGTCTGCCGCAGCGACTCTCTGCCAATGGTTTGTTGGATGTCCTCAACGCCATGTACTCTTATGAGGAATACAAACAGGCGGTTGCGGAAGAATAAGAAATGTAGGACTTTGACATAAACAGGAAAGGATACAAACATGAAAAAGGGATGGATGGCCGGCGCTTTATTGCCAATTGTTTTGTTTGCGGGCTGCCAGAATAAAACAGATCACCGCGCAAACGTGTCTTCTTCCAAGCCGCCGGTATCGACACAGTCCTCTGCTACTGCAAGTGCAGCCTCATCGGCCACTTCCGCAGTGCCAGGCACCTATTTCAGCACCCAGGAAGTAGCGGATATCTGTGGGAAAGCACAAACCGCTTACATGGCCAACCAGTATGACACGGCAATGAACCTTGCCAATCAGGCAATTGCAAGCGATTCTCAATGCTTTCAGGCCTATAACATCAAGGGTGCCGCCTATTATTTCCAAAATGGCAACACGGTTGCGGACAAGGCGCTGGCGCTCATCAATCAATCGCTTGCCATCAATCCCAATTATGATTATGGATATTTCAATCGGGCGCTCATCTATAAAGGATTAAAACAATATACCCAGTCTATTGCAGACTTTCAGAAAAACATTGCAATCACACCCACCGCAGCATGGGCCTATTATGGAATTGCCACAATCTATGCGGACACCAAACAGACGGATCCCGCACTCTCCTACTTACAGAAAGCAATCAATCTGGACAATTCCATCAAGCAAACGGCAAAAGAGCAGAACCATTGGGACAATCTGCGCAGTAACGCAGCATTTCAGGCATTAGTAAATTGACGATAAGGAAAGGGTACAAAACATGAATCAATCTGGACACGTTGGCAGAAAAACGAGTAGGCTGCGCGTTCTCCCACTGCTGCTCGTGGCAGTTATGCTGCTTTTGGGCTTTTCTTCCTGCAGCAGTTCAAATAGCAAATCGCATATAACCGCTGTGCATCTGCCCAAAAAAGCAATAACTGTACAAGCCGGCCGTACCTATACACTTTATCCGGTGGCCGACCCATCTACGGCAAACGCGACATTTACGTATAACAGCAGCAACACAGCGGTCGCCACCGTAGACGCATCCGGTGTGGTGACGGCAGTAGCGCCCGGCCAGGCAACGATAACGGCATCAAGTGAAGGAAAAAGTGCTTCTTGCACCGTTACAGTGTCTGGACAAACGGCTACTGCCTCATCGGCTGCTGTAGCGGCATCCAACGCTTCGTGGACAAACACGCGTGTACCAGTTCTCATGTACCACTCCATCAGCATCCAAGCTGGAAACAACCTATGTATCCCCCCTGCATTATTCGCCTCTGAGATGGACTGGCTTCAAGCTAACGGCTATACCACGCTAAGCATGGATGAACTGTACGCACATGTCAATGCGCATACGGCTTTGCCGGACAAAGTAGTGGTCATCACGTTAGACGACGGTTATTTTGACAACTATACCAACGCTTACCCTGTACTGAAAAAGGACGGCCTTAAAGCAACTGTTTTTATGATTTCGGGCAAAATCGGCACATCGAATTACATGGTTGCGAGCCAGCTAAAAGAGATGAGCCAAAACGGCATTGATATTGAGGACCACACTGTCACCCATGGTTATTTGAGCAAAATGACATACAGCCAGCAGGTCGCGGAATTACAGGATTCCAAAGCATCGCTTGAACAGATTACGGGAAAACCTGTGCTCTATGTCGCCTATCCATACGGCGACTATAACGCGAACACCTTGCGCGCGGCACAGGCGATTGGTTATAAATTAGGGTTCCTTGAGGATGGCGGTACAGCGGCGGTAACCGATCCGCAGCTTGAAATACGCCGCTCGTACGTAAGTGCCAAGGATGATTTAAACGCATTCATCAAAATCGTGCAGGCCAAATAAGACACGCGCCTACCATTATAAAAGCGCTTGCGGAACATAACTACTCCGCAGGCGCTTTTATAATGGTAGGCAGCTGCAATTTTTTTATAAGATTTGTACGCCGTGCAGGACAGATTTCACAATCATAGCACCGGTTTTGGGATTGAATTCGACTGTGCGGCCATAATTTTTTCCGGTGGCCTCCGCCACGATACGGATACCAAGGCGCCGCAACTGTTCTTTTACGGCAACAACGTTCCGTTCGCCGATATTCATGCCTGTAAACTGGGTAGCAAACATATTTGCACCGCCCGCAATTTTGGCTTTAAGCTGTGCGCGCCGCACACCGTGCCGTTCGATTTCACACACAAGCGCCTCTATGGCGGTATCAGCGTATTTCATGATGTTTTTGTCGGATTTACTGATGCTTGAATCCGGCAACAGAATATGGGAAAGGCCGGCCACGCCGGTCACCCCATCAAACAGGCAGGTACCCACACAAGAGCCAAGCGCATAAGTAATCAGCTTGTCCGGATCTTTGGCCGTTTTATAATCTGATATGCCTACGATAATCAATGACATTAAGCAACACCCAGCCGTCGTAAAATATTAGATAGTGATTCAGGATCCGGCATAATAAGAAGATGGCTGCGTATATTATCGTCCTCCCGGATAAAATCTTCCTCAATATACAACATCTTATCACTGGTAATACCGAATAGTGCCGCAGGGTAGCTGAGGACGGCGCCTGCCATATCGATGGCGATCTCCGGCGGTGTCAGCGAGATATGCAGCCCCGTAAGTGTTGCAATCGCATTGATATACGAGCCTGCCAATATGTTGCCAATCTCTTTGAGAGCCGAAAGATCCATATCGTTAATATGTTCAAAACTTTCAATCTTTTTATCCAAGAGCAGGTTGATGAGCAAACGGGTGAAATGCTTATCAAGCAAGAACATCAACATGCCGGATACTTCACCTTCCATTGTAACTAAAATGCCCACAATCTCCTGCTCCGGCCCACCCAATATCTCTGTCACATGGCTCACATCCACGATCTGGAGATCAGGCACCGACATGTCTACACGTCCAGACAGCAACGCAGCCAGTGCAGTAGCTGCATTGCCACCGCCGATATTGCCCACCTCGCGCAAAACATCCTTTTCCTCATCGCTCAAATTTTCATAATTTTTCATGGTGCATTCCTCCGTTGGCAGAACGCATGCTGTGTATCCACCCGTGCTGAAACTGCCCTTCTTATTTTACGGCATTGGCGTGCGCAATGCAAGCGGCAAAGCTCATCCCTTTTAGGGTATATTCGATCCCATACGCGAGATATCCCTCCAATTTCCATTATTCAGGAATACAGAAAAAACTTTCGATTAGGACTTGCATTTCACCAAAAAATGATGTATACTATCATTCGTCCCTTGTTTTGCGCGCTTAGCTCAGCTGGTAGAGCTTTCGCTTGACGTGCGAAGGGTCGGGGATTCGAGTTCCTCAGCGCGCACCAGCTAAAAATGCCACCTTGTAGCTTATCTAAGCCATAAGGTGGCATTTTGTTTTATGTTCAAATACGAAATCATAGTATACCATGGTATATCTCATACATGAACGAGTGGACAAAAAGTGGACAAAATTAAAGCCCGCTGTTTTGCACCAGCAATACTCTGGCGCGCTCCAATCCGCGCATAGCAGCGTCCTCAATCTCCTGGTAGTCCTCAGTAGAGTATCCGGCCAGGGAGGCAATAAGTGTTTCCACTTTTGCAATAGATTGTATGGTATTCATGTCATATTCCTTTCTGCATAGAATAATAGGCATCGCGTTCGCTGTCGGTCAGCAAGTGGGCCGTTGCACCACGCACTGGCTTAAACATGCTACCAGCGGCGTTCGTAGTGATCTGCATAGTCAGCTTGTCGATGCGGTAGTAACACGCCCACGATGCATATTCGTAGTAGGTAGGGTATTCGCAGATGTGGCCGTACGGCGTCCACTGACCGTACTTTCCGTTATAAGGTTCCTCCGGTGTGGCACAGAACGACGATTGTTTCCCATCGGAGTCGGTAAAAGTAATCTGTATGTTCATCCAGCATCCTCCTTACACCGTTGCACTAAGTGATTTTCCGTAATTATATTATACATCTATGTGTACACATAGTCAACAAAAAACAGCTATGCGTACACATAAACATGCACAAAAGATCAGTTCTTGTATTGTATAATATTCTATGTGTACAAGTAGCAGCATGTGCAGTATAATGAAACGAGGTGATTTTATGCCCCAAAAAAGAAAATATACATCCAAGCAGGGTGAATGGACAGCAGCATATAAAAAGGAACACTACAGTCGCATCGTCATGGATGTACCCACAGAGGAAAAGGAACGCATCAAGGCAGCCGCAGAGAAAGCAGGGGAAAGTTTGCAAGGTTTTCTTGTCCGCTCCGCAGAGGAACGCATCATACGCTTGCGGGCAAAATAGTTAACATTTAGGTTCTTATGGAATTTGCCAAATTTGGCTGCAACAGCGCGGATATTACACATACTATTTTCCTTCCATAAACCACCGCCCGCTGTCCTCCAGCCACAAATACGTCTCTTTTCCCATGATCCGCACTTTGTACATCCATCCGACGCCTCCTACCTTCCTAGATGCTGCCCGCTGCCTGTCCAGCACACGATCAATTTCAAACTGTCGGTCATCGTCCCATACAAATGATCGTGGTGTGATTCGCCCGTGTGCGTCAAAATCGGCTGTTACAGCCACATAAACCTTTCTCATTGCAATCACCTACCAAAATATCCTATTGGGTGTACATCGTGGGTCAGCGGATCGGACTCGCCGGTAATATCTGCATTTAATATGGCTGCGCGTTTTATTGCATTACAGCCAAACCGTTTACGGAGCCGATCCACACAGCTTTCAATGGATTCCCATTTTGCCTGCTCGGCCGTGTTTCCATAAAAGCTCATCTGCAAGCCGCTTTCCATACCCACCAGATTGCAGGCGCGGATACCCAGCGCCCGAACCGGACGGGCGAAGCGGTACCGGGTTTGAAACAGGCGCAGGGCGGCGTCCACCAGTTCCTTGGTCGTGCAGGAAGGTACCGGCAGCGTAGTTTGTGCCGCAAACCAACTGAGCTGGTTATCTCGCACGGTTATCTCTACGGTCCGACCGCGAAATCCATTTTCTCGCAAACGGCGACATACACTCTCCGAAAGTGAAAGAAACACCTGCTTGATTTCTTCAAGAGTCTCTACGTCCCTATGGGTCGTCATGCTATTTCCTACACTCTTGATTGTACTCTGGTGATCATACAAAGCTACGGGTGTCGTGTCCCTTCCGTTTGCAAATGCATAAAGATAACCGCCTCATTTTCCAAATCGACGTTCCAGAAGCGAAAGTGGAGCTGTTGCAAGATCGCCTATGGTGTTGATCCCATATCCGTGTAATTTTTTAGTCGTGGCTGGGCCGACATACAACAGATCGGATGCAGGCAGCGGCCACACCTTTTCCTTGAAACTTAGCCGGGTAAACACCGTGGTGGCATCCGGCTTTTTATAATCACTGCCGAGTTTTGCAAACACTTTATTCCACGACACCCCCACAGATGCCGTAATACCCAGTTCTTTTCGGATAAGTCGCCTTAACTCATCCGCTATACGCTTTCCATCTCCAAACAGATTTTCTGTACCTGTAAAATCAAGCCAACACTCATCCAATTATCAATAGTATTTTTCAAAAAGTACGGTCATTACCTCGCTAGAATATATTAGCCATAACCAATATAAAGCATTTCTAACGCTGATGATATTGAAACAGACATATAGAATAATCTAATCATCAGCGGATTAGGCTGATGATTAGATAAAGTCCTATAAACTATCACAAAAAAATGCAGCGGTATAAGATTCGTATTATGCTCCAGACTGGGTGAAAACGCGGTACGAAAAAAATAAAGTCGTAAGGGGTGAAGCACAAGCAAATGCAGCTGAAATTTGAGTGATCTACCCCACAGATCAAGACATAATATGTTCAAAGTGGTGAATTAAAATTTTCACTTTCAGCTTTCACACAGCCTAGCTTATACCTAGCATACATACTTTTTCCCGATGATCAGGCATTTCGATGTGTTTCCATGGCCAACATCATGTGTTTTCGCAATTGGAAAACTCTGGTCATCGGTAATGTTTAAAACAAGTTCTTCTATATTCGGGCTTTCGTTGTTTTCTTCCATTCTAGTGAATGTTCCCAAAAGCAACCCAGATATCTTTTTAAAAACGCCCATCTGCTTAAGCTGACATAAATATGTTGTCATTTGTGCGGTGGCACCGCCGTAGCTCTCCAAAAATAATATTTTGTTAGTAAATTCGGGCATATATTGAGTTCCGGCCAGTTTCAGAAAACATCTGATATTACCGCCTATTACCACACCTTCGATTTTTGATCCTCGAATTAAATCCCATTTTATTTTATATAAGTCATCTTGCTTATCAAAGATGCTGTTTTTGAAATCCGGTATCTGAATTTTTTTGTTTTCCCACACAAGGTATTTTATTTGGTAGAGATAAGACAGATTTCCGGTTTTTGCATAAATCGCATTCATAATCGTTGTCAAATCACTGTATCCGAAGAAAGGTTTCGGATTTCTTTTTATCGAATCAAAATCAATAAAATCAAGCAATTCATTTGCTATGTCTCCTCCTGAAACATCAAAGATTGCCTTAATGCTACTATTGTTATAGAAGTCGTTGAGAGTGCCGGCTCGTTGTGCTCCACTTCCGCTGAATACAGTTTTTTGTTCATAGATATACTTGCTGAGCACCGGAGATAAGCCGAGCTCTAATAAAACTTCGGCCAGTTCTGTGAGTTGAGTCTTTTCTCTTAGTGTAAGAGCGTTAGAACAAGCTACGATTCCAACTTTATCACCGTGTTTCAGCATTTAAACATCTTCTCCAAACATAAACAATTGGAAACTTGTGGCCATCTCCATAATATCAAGAATATTCAATATTTACAACACCGTCATCTTTATCAGACAGGGCTTTTCTGTATAAAAATGAGGTTGGATTATTATTTAACTTTTGTAGGCTGGTTCATTTTAAAGTTTCTTGTACAGATCTCCGTAGTTTATTTTCAGTTGTTCTTTTAGTCTGGTGTTTTCTTCTTGAAGCGTCCGTATTTTTCTTTTTAGTGACGCAATGATGGCATCCTTACTTTCTTCCTGCAATTCCCGTTCCAATTGTCCTCTCGGCAACACAGTCGCCTGTCTCTGTCGAAGATTCTCAATGCTCTCGCGAATCTCAGCATTGTTGTAAAGGGTCGCCTTCGAGAGACCACTTTCCTTAGCAACACTGTTAAAGTTTACTGCCTGCCCGGCTTTGGTCAGGCGCAAGATGGCTCCATCCGCCTTTCCTTGTGTCGCAGCTTTCCGGCTTTTGTGCAGCGACTGCAAGTGTGCTTTACGATCATATTTTTCATTCATGCCCCCACCAACCTGTCCATACGGCTGTATATGACGTTGCCCCTGCAAATTGTCTCACGAATGCTCAGATAAAGCTGCAACAACGCCTGGTTTTCCTCAACAGATTTCTCTCGACCATATTTTTTTGCCTGCTCGATCAGTGCGGTCGAAGAAGCAATCAGCAATTCATATTTCTCAATATCCCCTTCGAAAGCTCCTATGCAAAGATCTTTACAGGGGTTTCCGCCATTACAGGTCAGGCATGGAGGCTGTTTTGCAAATGTACAGTTTCCTTTAGCTCGTTGAAGGCAAGTCCCAAAGGGAGTATCAACTGCCTCCAGCTTGTGATTGGTCCAGAGCATTTGTAAAACTTCAGGAGAGAACGCTTCGTGATTTTCCTCGACCGAACCGTTGTCCGAATTAAAGCTAAAAACCCCTTGTGCGACAATACTATCGAAAACCTGCCGCTTCGTGTCATCTAAAAGCCGAGCGTAACGCATGGTCATTTCGGGCGAAGCATGGGCCAATAGTTCTTGGATTGTAATGATATCAGCTCCACCATTGAGCAACTTTACTGCATAAGTATGACGGAAAGCATGATTTGTAAAATGATATCTTTTTCCTGCTTCATCAACAATATTTTTCTCCCAAGCCAGCCTATTTAGATAGTCCCGAATCAAATACTGCCCCAGCGGATTACCTCGCCTGGAGCCTGACAGACGCGCAAAAACGAAATGTTCAGGGTTAGTGTATTGGTTACTTCCATTTTGCGAAATATTAATTAGCTGCGCAATGATATCTGCCAGTTGCTCATCGATGGGCACTCGATGACCTTTGACGTAGGTTTTTTCAATATCTGCTTCAAGCCAATACTTTCCACCTAATTTGACAAGGCAGTCGTGTTTGAGCAAGAGAACGTCAGAAATCCTCAGCCCGGTCTTATACATAATCCAAACCACTGGCACCGCGTCCGGATGTAAGTCATTGATGTGCTTAAACAGCTGTTCCAGCACATAATCAGGAATGTAATCGGTCTTGTCATAGGCTTTCTTGGGAATTTTAGGCTTGTCTTCAGTAAATATCAATGTTCGGACATCCTTTAGAGGAGCGATTTCATGATCATAAAGCTGCATGTCCGAAAGGAATTTGTGCGCAATCGTGAGTCCGCGATTTTTGTATTGTTCTGGATTAGAGCGCTTCTGCGGTTTACGTTCGGCGATATGTCTGTTCAAATGTACAATAAATGCCTCTATATGCCGGCGTTCGAGATTTTTTAGATCTGTCCAATCCGGCTCCATCCTCGTGATGACGTTAAAGAACATGGGTAAATATGCCATGTACATCCGAGCCGTATTCCATGCAAAACTTTTGTTTTCCAGTTTGCGGCGGATATATTCTTTGGTACATTTGCGTAAAACAGGGTGCTCAATGCTGTCGAAATACATGTAATAGCTCAATGCTGTTTGGTTATGAGTTATGCCATATTTTTTGAGATTCCGTACATCCCATCCATCTTTTTCCCATTCTTCACGAGTATCCAGATTCCGGATTAACAACTTGTATATATTGGGAAGGAAAAGTGCCAGGTATGTTTTGTGAGCATACTTTTTTCCACGCCTCGCCATGATCTTCGCAGTTTCATGATCAGTCGCATGGGTTGCCATACCGCGCCCAGCGAGCCAATCGACCCATTGCTTCGGCTCTTCCTCCTCATTCAACTGCAAAAAGGAAGATAGCGTTTTATGACACTCAACCATATACTGTGCTGCTGTCCGCATATCGTCTCCTTGATTTGCAATCAAATTAGAAATCGACCATTGATCACTAAACACCTTGGTATATGCGACGAACTTTGCCTCAAGATTCAGATTTTCATGATGAAAGGCAAAGTATACGGTCTTGTTTCGGCCATAAAACTTGTGTGCAGCTGCTTCCCGAAATTGTGGTATATCGGCAAACATATCAATTGTCCAGCTATCGCTTCGGAGAAATCTGTCATCCTCAATCTGCCGGATTTCAATGCTGCCGTCCTCCATAATATACCGTTCGGCGTATTGTGAAAGCGCCTTCTTAATTTTCGCGGAGTGTCCATTCTGGATATCATCTGATAAAAAGGCAAGTTGGCTCATTTGGCGCCGCCTTCAAGATCGAATATTGCCTGTGCCTCTTCCCAGCTATGTCTAATATCCTCATCGGAAGGGTGCACATACATGGCAAGCGTTGTCTGTACCTGAGCATGTCCCAGCCGTTCCTGCACTTGCTTAATGTCCTTTGTCTTACCATAAAGAATTGTTGCGTGAGTATGTCTGAGCAAATGCGGGGTTACATGCAAACCGGTTTTGGCGCTGATTGCCTTGAAAACCGCGCTTACATCGATGTATGTCATTGGATTCCCTTTGCTTTTTCCTTTCAATTTCACAAAAACATAGTTGCTCTCCATCCCAATTTCGTCCAACACCGTGTAAAGATAGTCGTCAAATAGATCCATGAGGGCTTGGGAGATATGGATATCTCGCGCACCACTTTTCAGCCTGGCACCGTTTTCAAGTTCACCTCGGACAGTCAATTTGATTTGGTGCCCATTGCTATGGCTGTATGAAAAGTCATTTACCCAAAGAGAAAGTGCCTCGCCAATCCTGAGCCCTGTCTCAAACAGCAGCCGGATTAGAAATTTATCCCGGATATTGCCGGCAGCTTCGTAGATCGCTTGCATTTCATCTTTGTTTAAAACTCGAAATTTTTGAATTGGCTCCTTGATTTTCAGATAGTTTTGGATTTGGGGCCGCTGTTTGGTAACATGATACAGGAAGTCCTTATACTTGCGAACCCCACCTCTGGCTACCTTTATCAGGCTGTCGTTCAAGTCGTGTTCCAAACAGCCAGTACGATAAAGATATCCATAAAATCCACAAACAACAGATAGTATCAGATTTGCTGTCCTTTCGCACCTCTTGGGTTTTGGCTGTACCATAAAGACAAGCTCCGAATTGTAGTCGGGAAACCGAAGCCATCCCAAAAAATCACTGAGCTCTTTTACCCCTATGTTTTCATAGCCGAGTTCGTATTGATTAAGAAATTCAAAATACTGCTTCAACGCATAGCAATATGTACGTTGAGTGTTTACACTTTTCCCCGTGCTGTCAAGACTTTTTAAATATTCGGCTACAGCGAAGACCGGCTCTCCATTCGAGTAAGTGAGAATATATCGTTTGCCACATCCCTCTACCATCGCTTCCTTTACCCTCATTTTTTCACACCTCCTACTGTGGCTTCTTATATTATACCTTTTAGACATACTTTTTGTATCTATGTTAATCCGTATAATTTATGTAAAAACCAAGTGGATCACATTCATTTTTAGACAATGTATCCGTTCTTATTATACTATAGATAAATCCAATCCGAAAGGCTCTATACGGTCGGTAAAGCGGGAATAGATTTCGCGCGCAAGCTTTGAAAAACGGATATAACGGTCATAGTGCGCTGGGACTACAACAAGCCCAGGGCATTTTTTTCTTGCTTCCCAAAGACCCTCCCCGGTCTTGATACCATAACGCTTAGCCAGTGGGTTTTTGGTTAATACAATTCCGTGACGCTGTGATTCATCCCCACCGACAACCACCGGCTTATTACGGATAGACGGATTATATAGGCACTCTACATTTGCATAATAGTGATTCATGTCTATATGCAATATGGTACGCTCCATAGTACTGTTGTGGTCAAGCATTTTTGTAACACAGCAACCTAAATTGATTCAATCCGTACC
>NZ_JBDNLG010000028.1:0-28308 GCF_047718355.1 Ethanoligenens sp. | reverse complement strand
GGGTATGAATGTGCTTTTCTCTATTGCAATGGATCTAAAATCTTGCTACAATACATATTAATCACATATAATTTATAATAATTATAAAGCGCATTTTGTTTCTTGGAGGTGTGGGAATGAACAGCCGTGACGAAATATTATTTGAGAATCGGGCGGAGGGTATGCTTTATTTCCATATTTGGAGACCGGAGAAACCTCCGAAAGCTGTTATTTGTCTTGTGCATGGGTTGGGGGATTACAGCGGCTGTTTTTTGCCGTTCGCGTCTTTTTTTACAATGGCTGGTTTTGCCGTAATGGCGATTGATCTGTATGGCAGCGGGCATTCAGCAGGTGACCGCGGAGACGTGCCTGATTTTGCACTGTTTTTGGATGAAGTCGAGTTGCTATTGGATTTGGCACGCGCGCGGTTTTCGGGACTGCCTTTGTTTTTGTATGGGCACAGCATGGGCGGAAATATCGTGCTGAATGAAGGATTGCGGCATAATCCGGATATTTCCGGTTTGGTGGCCTCGGCGCCATGGTTAAAAATGGTGGGGCATCCGGTACGTCGTGCGGCGGTGGCGGGGGTGATTGCACTGTTTTCCCCACGCCACCGCTTCGACTCGGGTCTGCATCCCGAGGGACTCAGTCACGACCCGGCATTCGCACGTTCTTACTTGGCCGACCCATTGATTCATGGGGTTGTGACGACACGCCTGTTTTGGCAGGCCAGTTGTGCAGGGCGCTGGGCACTGCACCATGCACACGAGATTGCTTTCCCGACGTTGATTATCCATGGAGGGGCAGATCCGGTCACGTCAGCTACTGCAAGCAAGGAGTTTGCTGAGCGAAGCGGCGGCAGGGTGGAATATCAAGAAATTCCCGGTGCATTCCACACGCTGCATAACGAGCAGAACAAAGAAGAGATTTTCCGAAGCATACAGCGATGGCTGGAACGGGTTCTGACAATGCAGTCCGCCGCAACCGGTCGAGTGCAGCTGTAAAGTGTTATGCTGAACGTTGGGAAGGCATGAAATCTTCTTATTCGATTAAGTTCGATAAATTTTTAACATAAATGTCTTGAATAAAAAGCATCCCTGTTATAAAATAGTGGGGCAAGGAGATGATTGCGTGTTAAAATTATTCAGAGCACCCCACAATTATATTCAGGGGAAAGATGCATTACTTGAGACTTATGACAATGTGAAGGACTTTGGCAAATCCTTTTTATTTGTTTGCAGCCGCAGTGCCCATAAGCAGGCACGCCCTTTGATCGAAAAAAGTTTTGAGGGCAAAGACAACAAAATCATTTTTGAGATTTTTGGCGGAGTAAGTTCCAATGGCGAGATCGAGCGGATGCGCAAGATTGTACGCGAGAACAAGATTGATGTCGTTTGCGGTGCGGGCGGCGGTAGTGCCATTGACACTGCAAAGGCGACAGCCTATTATGAGAAATTGCCGGTCGTTATTATTCCGACAGTGGCGGCAACCGATGCGCCTTGTACGGGTCTTTCGGTCATTTACAACGACGATGGCTCGTTTGACAAATACATTTTTTATCCGAAGAACCCCGATGTGGTCATTGTAGACACCTCGATCATTTCCAAAGCGCCGGTTAAGTTTTTGGTGGCCGGCATGGGCGACGCACTGGGTACCTACTTTGAAGCACGCGCCTGTGTGGCCAGCAACGCGCTCAGTCTGGAAAACGGCGGTATCACAAAATCCGCTTTGGCACTCTGCGAGCTTTGCTATGAAACATTGTTGCGGGATGGCTTGAAAGCCAAGCAGTCAGTAGAACATGGATTACTTACCCCTGCGGTGGAGAGCATCATTGAAGCCAACACGTTTTTGAGCGGTGTGGGAGCGGACAACGGCGGTTTGGCTGTTTCTCATTCGGTTTACAACGGGTTCACTGCGTTAGAGGAATGTGAAGCAACGCAGCATGGTTCTATCGTCGCATTCGGTACCATTGCACAGCTTTTGCTTGAAAATGCCTCTTTGGATGAGATTGAAGAAGTGGTGCATTTTTGCATTTCAGTTGGTTTGCCTATTACATTGGGCGAGATTGGCGTTACTGATGCCGAGCGTGTTCATATTGCGGCTGAAAAAGCGTGCGCACCGGGTGAGTCCATCCATAATTTGCTGGGCGACGTGACACCGGATGCGCTTTATGATGCGTTGATTGCAGCCGATGTGCTTGGCAAAACCTATTTGAACGCATAAATTTTAGTAGTAGTATCAGCAATAAAAGTCATTTGCTGAAATGAATTGACCCCAAAAAGTAAATGATGATTTTTCATCAAACAGTTGATAGGGTTTACTGTCTGTGTAAAGCAGGTGGTAAACCCTTCAATTTTGTCTTGATACGGTGATGGTTGTAAATCCATTTTACTTTTTTCTGTGAAGAAATTCTTTGAAACACTGTCACGAGAATATCGTGACAGTAATGCGGGGTTGTCTATGGCGTTTGATTTTTCACCCCAAAGCGGCATCAAACATAACCAGGTATATGATTTTT
This sequence comes from Ethanoligenens sp., assembly GCF_047718355.1. NCBI lineage: Bacteria > Bacillati > Bacillota > Clostridia > Eubacteriales > Oscillospiraceae > Ethanoligenens > Ethanoligenens sp. The sequence continues at coordinate 25,811 of NZ_JBDNLG010000028.1, read as the reverse complement.
GAATATTTAAGCATAGTATTTTTGTTGTACAGTATAACAGACAAAATTGATAAAATATATTGACACTAAGGCATCTCCGTGCTTAAAATAAGACCAAGCGAAAACAATTCGGTGCCTCCGTGCCGGAGGAGAATAGGGAACCGGGTGAAAATCCCGGACAGCACCCACTACTGTAACCTGTGTCGGCTGCCGCAAATGCCACTGCCGTTTGGGTGGGAAGGCGCGGCTGCAGGGCTTTAGGCCCAGCAGGAAGCCAGGAGACCTGCCGGATTTGTTTGCTCTCATCTCTGGGACTGGAGATAGGGACAATTTTTATGCAAAAAGGTTGTGTCTATTTTCTCCTACATTATTTGGAGGAAAAAATGAAAAAAACATCTGTTATCGGTTACCCGCGCATTGGCGCGAGCAGGGAACTCAAAAAATGGACGGAAGCGTATTTCCGCTGCGAACTGGAGAAACAGGAGTTGCTGCAAAATGCGGCAGAACTGCGTAAGCGGCAGTGGCGCAAGCAGCACGATATGGGTGTGGATTTTATCCCGTCTAACGACTTCTCTTTTTACGACAGCATGCTGGATACGGCTGTGCTGTTTGGCGCGGTGCCCAAACGTTTTCGGGATCTGGGGCTGGATGCGCTGGACACATATTTTGCTATGGCAAAGGGCTACCAAGGCTCACACGGAGATGTGCATGCGCTTCCCATGCAAAAATGGTTCAACACCAATTATCATTATATTGTGCCGGAAATTGAAGACGACACCTGTTTTTCCTGTGGCTCGGAAAAGCCGTTTGCGGAATTTGAGGAATCAAAAGCGGCTGCCATCCCGACACGTCCGGTGCTGATTGGACCGTTCACCTTTCTAAGGTTGGCTGAAAACCGCTCGGGCAAATCTCTTCGTGTGCTTGCAGGGGAACTTCTGCCTGTTCTCCATGAGATTCTTTTGCGGCTGACCGAGTTGGGCGCAGAATGGGTGCAGATTGACGAGCCTTGTCTTGTGACAGATCTCGCGGAAGAGGATCTCGCGCTCTTTCGCATCCTTTACAACGACCTGCTTGCCATGCCGAACCGTCCGCGTATTTTGCTGCAAACGTATTTTGGCGACGTGCGCGACAGTTATACAATGCTGGTTGATATGGATTTTGACGCGCTAGGGCTGGATTTCATCGAGGGCGTGGAGAATCTGCATCTGCTGGAGCAGTATGGATTTCCCCAAGGCAAAATACTGGTCGCCGGTGTAGTGAACGGCAAGAACATCTGGGTCAACCACTATGAACAGACGCTGTCACTGATTCATCAAATTGCGCACGTGGTGGAATCTGATCGGTTGGTGTTGGGAAGCTCCTGCTCCCTACTGCATGTGCCGTATACCGTTCAAAACGAGTCGGGTATCCCGGATGCCTATCGCGAACACCTTGCGTTCGCAGAAGAAAAGCTGATGGAACTGGCAGAGCTGGGACGGTTGTCTGACGATTCGGCGTGGGAAACGAATCCGGCTTTTTTGCACAACCGCGCCATTCTAACTCGTAAACAGGATGCAGCCTTCCGTTTTGACGATGTACGCGCGGCCGTATCCCGTCTGAAAGGCGAGGATTTTACACGCTATCCATCTTTTGAGGAACGACGGACTGTTCAAAAGGCGGCGCTGAAATTGCCGCTGCTGCCTACCACGACCATCGGTTCTTTCCCCCAAACAAGTGAGGTGCGCACCCTGCGCCGGGATTTTAAATCCGGACGTATCACGGAAGAAACATACCATGCGGCAATCCGGAAGAAGATTGCGGACGTGATTGCCTTGCAGGAAAAAATCGGATTGGATGTATTGGTGCACGGTGAGTTTGAACGCAACGATATGGTGGAATATTTCGGCGAAAAGCTTGACGGTTTCCTCTTTACAAAAAACGCCTGGGTGCAGTCCTATGGCACGCGTTGCGTGAAACCACCGATTATATTTGGAGATGTGCGGCGGTCCGCCCCCATGACTGTGGACACTACTGCATATGCGCAGAGCCTGACAAGCCGCCCGGTGAAAGGGATGCTGACCGGGCCGGTTACGATTCTGAACTGGTCGTTTCCTCGTGAAGATCTTCCACGCCGGGAAATCGCGTTCCAGATTGCATTGGCAATAAAAGCCGAGGTGCAGGATCTGGAACAGGCGGGCATCCGTATCATCCAGATTGACGAGGCTGCCCTGCGCGAAAAACTGCCTTTGCGCCGGCGCGACTGGCACGCGCAGTACCTTGACTGGGCCATTCCGGCGTTTCGTTTGGTTCACGCATCCGTAAAAGCGGAGACTCAGATCCATACGCACATGTGTTACAGCCGGTTTGAAGATATTATCCGTGATATCGACGACATGGATGCGGATGTAATTACATTCGAATCGGCCAAGTCCGATCTGTCGCTGTTGGATGTACTCAAAGAGAGCCGTTTCAAAACAGAGGTCGGTCCCGGGGTGTATGATATTCACTCACCCCGCGTACCTGATCAGGCAGAGTTCGAGAAGATCATTCGACGGCTGATTACCAAGTTGGACATTCAACGCCTTTGGATCAATCCAGACTGCGGCCTGAAAACACGTGGCATGGAAGAGACAATTCCAAGCCTGCAAAACATGGTGTGCGCGGCTGAAAAGTGCAGAAAATAAGCAGGCAGGGCACATCCTATATCTTATGCGAGTTGCTTTATGTAACGGATTCCTGTGTCGCACAGAGATAGTTGATGTATTTGGCGGATTTGTGATGTTTTGCAGGTGCGCTGGCTGGCGGCAGCCAGTGCCATGGGCGGCAGCCAGTGCCATGGGCGGCAGTGAGAAGAATATCCAGCTGGGCATTGATCTCTTCGCGAAACTGGCTGCGCAGGGTCGGCTTTATATAGGTGACGGCTTCATGACTCATCTTGAAAAGGGCGATGTGCAGGTTGTAATCCTGCGGGATTGTCTGAGCCCAATTCTTTCCGATTAAGGCCTGAGACAAAAAAATCAAGCGGCCGCCATTTTTACAATGGCGGCCGCTTGACATGCTTTGCGGATGTTATTCCACAGTAATAACCGAAACCGGGCAGCCGTCCCGTGCCTCCATAGCAGATTCCTTCACCGCTTCCGGCACATCTTCCGTATGGACTTCCGCCACGCCGTCTTCCGCCATCCGAAAGACCTCCGGGCAGACCTGCGCGCACAGTCCGCAGGAGATACACCCACTTCTATCCAATTTTGCTTTCATAAAGAGCTCCTTTTTTAGACGTTAATAAGTCGGTATCCGCTTTATTGACGCGGGAATACAACCGTAAGCAGCATTTTGAACTGCTCCTCCGCTTTTACCGCGTGAGGGATGCCGGCGGGCATGACAATGGTTTCTCCCTTGCTCACTACGTACTCCACCCCCGCAATGGTGATACGTGCCGTTCCATCCAAAACTGTCACCATTGCGTCGCCGTCGGAGGCGTGTGTGCTGATTTCCTCGTCTTTGTCAAAGGCAAAAAGTGTGATACTCACGGCATCGTTCTGCGCGAGCGTGCGACTGATAATTTGGTCGGACTGATACGCGACCAACTCGGGCAGGCAAAGCGCCTGCCGATGTTCAATGTTTTTTAAATAGGGTGCACTCATAGAGGCCGCCCTCCTTTCTGTGTCTCGCCATCATTTTGGACCTCTCCGCTTGGTCTTATACAAAAACCGAACGGTATTCTGCGAAAAACGTCTTACTGATTTCTCGGCGACTCAGTTTTCCGCATCTGTGAGGACAACATGCAATTTATACGCATTTCTAAGGTCTGCGCTTTGTATTTTCTTTATTATAACAGCTTTCACAAACCCTTTGTGTTGCATCCACAACGCAAAGCATAATATTTTCACCTGCCATGTAAGTATTGACCGTTTGGGGAAACATGCTGGACAGGTCCACCTTTGCGTGCTATGATAAATCCGAATGCGCCATTCCGTGGTACATCCGCTGATTGGGCACATCCAAATCCACGACGACCGGGGGAACTGCTATGCCGACACCACTTGAATCTTACAAAGCCGAACTGAGTTTTGCCAAAATTGATGCACTTATCGCCCATTATCAGGAGACCGGATGGGAAAATATCGCGCAGCACGATGTGCAGGCGCTGAAATATGCCGGTGTTTTTGTGCGGCCCAAAACACCAGGTTTTTTTATGGTGCGCGTCCGGGTGCCGGGCGGCATCCTTAAAGCGGGCGGTTTTTCTGCCGCGCAGATGCGTGTGCTGGCTGAGATTACCGATGAATTCGGCCGCGATGTGCTTGATCTAACCACAAGGCAGCAAGTGCAGCTGCGTTGGATTCGGGCCGACGCGGTAACGTCAGTGCTGACCCGATTAAAACAAGCGGGGATGACCACGCTGCAAACCGGATTTGATAACGTTCGGAACATCACGACATGCCCGGCTGCGGGGCTAGACGCTTCCGAGGTACTGGATACCCGCCCATTGGTGGAAGAACTGAATGCCGCAATCATCGGCAATTGGTCAGCAGCCAATCTACCGCGTAAATTTAACATCACCGTTTCGGGCTGCCGATGCGACTGCACCCACGGCGAGATCAACGACATCGCGCTGATGCCTGCGGAAAAAGACGGGGTCGTGGGCTTCAATGTTTGGGTGGGCGGCGCGCTCGGCGCGTGGGGTACGGCGCGGGCCGTGTCTCTGGACATGTTCGTGCGCCCGGACGAGGCAAAGGACGCCTGTCTTGCCATCATCGCCGTCTATCGTGAAAAGGGCGACCGCGAAAAACGCGGCCGCTCCCGTCTGAAATTTTTACTGGATGCAATGGGGATGGATGCTTTTCGTTCTGCCGTGGCGGCACGTTTGCCATATGCGGCGCACCCGGCCGGCTCGGAATGGACCGAAGTGGGTTGCCATCACGACCACATCGGTGTACATCCGCAGAAAACGGACGGTCTGGTTTATGTGGGACTGCATGTACCGGCCGGTCGGCTGACGCTGAAGCAAGCAGACGGGTTGGCACGGCTTGCAGAGGAATATGGCAATGGGGAACTGCGGCTGACGCCTGCACAGAATATTCTATTGCCCAATGTGCCGCACGCGAAGCTGGACGCGTTACTTGCCGAGCCGCTGCTCCACGAGCTTTCTCCTGCGCCGTCCCCATTCCTCAGGGGACTGACGGCTTGCGCAGGCAATACGTTTTGCGCGTTTGCACGCATTGACACCAAAGCGCGCGCATTGGAACTGGTGCACTATCTGGACGAAGCGCTCGGGCAGGATGCATTGCAGGAGGTTGGAGCGTTGGATATACATGTTTCCGGCTGCATGAACAGCTGCGCGAACCCTTGGGTCGGATCCATCGGGCTGATTGGCAAAAAAATCAAACGTGACGACGGCATGGTGGAGGCAGCGGATATCTGCCTTGGCGGTGAGCCGGGGATGCACGGCGCATTTGCCCGTCTCTGGCGCACCGACGTGCCTTTTACGGAATTGGGTTCCTTCTTGGAAGGCCTACTGCGGCGCTTTTTGCAGGAAAAGGCCGAAAATGAAGGCTTTCGCCACTGGTGCTTTCGCAGTGGTATTTTAGATAACGAGGCGTAACCCGATATCTGCTTGACATCAAACAGACTATTGCCGTAACATGAGAAAACAGGCGGCCTATCTTCCACTAAGCAGAACAGCAGAGGCACAAGCAACCTAAACAAAGTCGCTTGTGCCTCTGCTGTTCTTTAATAACTGTAAAATGAGATACTGCTTAATTTAAGAGAAGCTCTGTACGTACATATTGTACAGGTCGTCCTGAGATGGCACTGTCGTACAATTGGCTATGTTTTTCGCATGGATCGCCAAACCGGAAAATTTCTGGAATTCTTCGTTGGTAATTTTCTCTTTTTCACCAAACAGACGGTTCAACACATCGCGGAAAGCAGCGGTGTCTTCCAACCCCATGATGTTGAGCAAGTGGCGAATGGCTTCCGGTTGTTGTTTTTCTGCAAAAGCCAAAAAGGAGGCGAGTAACAGTCCGTTTGCGCGACCATGGTCGATATGATGGAAATAGGTCAGCGAGTACCCCATGCAATGGACGGCGGTGGTGCCGGTATGCGCAATCACGATGCCGGCGAGGGTTGAGGCATAGATGAGATCGGCGCGACAGCTCGCGTCAGTCGTTCCGTTAAGCAGATTGCTGAAATTCCGCACAATTTTCCGAATACTTTCCTCCGCCAGCAGATTGGTAATGGCATTGGCTTTCGTGGAGAGCATTCCTTCAATAGCATGGGAGAGTGCGTCAATCGCTGTGTTGATGGTCGTGCGCAGGGGCAATCCGCTTGTATATTTGGCATCGATCAAGGCAAGCTTCGGAAAGAGCAGCGGCGTTGCAATGCTGGTCTTGGATTGTGCCAGGTCATTGGTGAGAATGGAGTACTGTGTCACTTCCGAGCCGGTTCCAGCTGTTGTGGGCAGCAGGATGAGCGGTAAAATCTGTTGGGTATACGGCCCGGTGAACAGCATCTGGTCTGGAAGGTTCTGGCAGGCAAGCAGTGCAATGGCCTTAGATGCATCCATGGGTGAACCGCCGCCGATGCCAATGACGAAATCTGCGTTGTTCTGTTTTGCAAACGCCGCCCCCTCACGCACGTTGGCAATGGTGGGATTGGTCTCTACCTTATCAAATATGGCGAAACCGATGCCTTGTGCAGTCAATGCGTCAGTGACATCCTGCAAAGAACCGTTTGCCCGTGCCGAATGTTTGCCGGTCACAATCAGCGCTTTCGTTCCAAATTCTTTGAACAAAGAGGCATTTTTGCGAACGCAGTCCTCATCCAGCAATACGCGCGTGGGTAAAAAAAAGTGAACAGACATGGTTTTACACTCCAATTTCCGCATAATTTTCAGACAAGCATCATTATAATAGATATGTGCTTTACTCAAGTATATAAGCCAGAGATGCCATGTCAAGAATTTTTGAAATTGTTGTAGAATCGCACAACGTTTGAGGCAGATACTTGTGCGCAGCCGACAAGTACTGTTGTTTTTCGTTTTTGCTTGTGAAGATAATTAGGAAAAAACATGGAGAATACTTGGCATCAAACAAAGCAGAAGATTTCTTTTTGTGTCAACCGCACATAGACAAAGATTGTTTAAAGAAATATAATAAGGCATACCTTGTGTGACAGAGAGTGCTTTGACAGAATGCAGGCGGTGTTAAACCGACCTTGGGTGCAAAAAAGAATACGGTTCTGAAACAGGAATAGCACCATAACCATGCGCGACGATGTTGTGCCGGTTTGAGAAGACCTGTTTACATAATAAAGCAAAGACGCTGAATATATTCAGCGTCTTTTTGTTTTTTTGGTATTCTATGGTCGATCTTCTAATCATTCCAGTTGAACCGGGTGCATCGCATGGGTGGCACACAGCAATCTATCTAAAGATAATAAAAATTGGGGTGGTAAGCGCATGAGTACAGCAGATATTCAGATCTATGACGTAGGCATGACGTATACGGGGAAGAACGGAGAGCCAATTTCCGCCCTCCAGAACATCAACATGGAGATTCAAGAGGGAGAATTCATCTCCTTGCTCGGGCCTTCCGGATGTGGAAAGACCACATTACTGCGCCTGTTGGCAGACCTTCTTCAGCCTACCAGCGGCAGTATTTCCATTTTGGGCCAATCCCCGAGGGAAATCCGTCTGCAGCGGAAATTTGGAATTGTGTTCCAGAACCCGGTGCTGTATGACTGGCGGACGGTCCGGCGGAACATTTGCATGCCGATGGAGATCATGCAAATTCCCCGTAAGGAGCGGACTGCCCGCATCGATGAAGTGCTGGAGCTGGTGGGGCTGCAAAACTTCGGGTATAAATACCCGTTTGAACTGAGCGGCGGTATGCAGCAGCGTGTGGGAATAGCCCGCGCGCTGGCGCTCAAACCGGAAATTTTACTGATGGACGAACCATTCTCGGCGCTTGATGAGTTCACGCGCGAAAAGCTCAACGAGGATTTGCTGAACATCTGGAGTAAAAACAAGAAGACGATCATTTTTGTTACCCATAATATTGCAGAGGCGGTCTTCCTTTCAGATCGCGTGGTGGTGCTTTCCCCGCATCCGGGGCGCCTTTCCGCCATTGTAGACATCGACTTGCCTCGTCCGCGTGTGGGTACTCTCCGTGAAGAACCGGTGTTTTACGAATATGTGGCCAAAATCAGAAAATGCTTTGAGGGAGTGTAAACGTTGGGCATCACGAAAAAAGACCGCAGGGTCGTGGCCGTCGTTTGGCTGATCGGTGTCATTCTGGTTTGGGAACTGGCAGCGTTTTTTTTGCAGCATGTTGTCCACGATCCCATGGCGGCCAAAAAATTACCGTATTTCCATACGGTCGTCGTTGTTTTTATACAGAACTGGCAGGCCCTTGCAGGGGACGGTGCCGTTACTTTTTCCAGAGCGGCCATCGGGTTTCTGCTGGGCGCGGTGATTGGGTTTGTTTTAGCCATCCTGATGAGCCTGTCCAAAATTGTTGAAAAAATTGCATTTCCATATCTTATCATTTCACAGATGATTCCGGTATTGGGGTTGGCGCCAATCATTTTCAACATCGTGCGAGATATGGATGCTTCGCGTATCTTCATTGCGGCATACATTACCTTTTTCCCCGTTTCGGTCAATATGCTGAGTGGCCTACGGGGCGTTGAGCAGGATAAGAGGGAATTGCTCTATTCCATTGCAACCAACAAATTTGATGTTTACCGCAAGCTGATGATTCCCGCCTCGCTCCCGCACTTGTTCACCGGTTTGAAGATTACCGCGCCTATGGCGGTTACCGCTTCTATTTTGGTCGATATGCTCGGTTCGAGCAGTGGCATTGGTGTACGGATGTTATATGCCTTGTATTCCAGTTCCATGGACACATTCTGGGCGGCTGTTACAACCAGCGCACTGATGGGCATTATCAGTTATTACATCATTGTCGTTCTGGAACGGTTTGCTATTCCATGGAGGCAGGATATGGTTGAGGAGAAAGCTGGTGGCGCAGCATGAAAAAGAAATCAAATTGGGCAAGTTATATACTGCCAATCGCATTCGGCGTGTTATTTGTTGCGCTGTGGCAGCTTAAAGTATTTCATGCGCTGCTTGACCTGCAGACCTATCAGCTTCCGCTGCCTACGGATATCGTGTCGGCATTAACGCACAACGTTTCAAAAATGCTGTCTGACTGTGCGGTTACTCTCTCCGGCGCTTTGATTGGCATGGCGCTGGGTTCGTTCCTTGGGTTTGTGGTGGCGGTGATTTCCGTCTGGTTTCCCAAATGGGGCTATGGTGGAATCATTGTGGTGTCTGCGCTCAATGCCGTGCCTGTCGTGGCGCTTTCCCCCATTATGAATCTCTGGTTTACGTCCGGCATGGCACAGAAAATCGGCGTGGTAACGGTGGTCTGCATGGCGGCGATGGCGTTTAACGCATACAGCGGCCTGCGCACATTAAAACCGTTTTCTCTGGATCTGATGCAGACGGTGGCGGCCGACAAATGGACTGTTTTCCGGAAATTGCGTTTGCCAAACAGCCTGCCGTATGTGTTTACCGCCTTTAAGATCAATGTGGCCGCCTCGATCATTGCAGCAATCATCAGCGAGTATTTTGCGGCATCGACTGCCGGGCTTGGCTTTGGTATCAAAGACAACCTGCGCAAAGCTGAAATGGCAATGGGCTGGTCCTATATTGTAGTTGCATCAATTGCCGGTGTCGTCTTGTACGGTATTATTATTTTGGTGGAACGGCATGCCATTAAATGGCATACTTCACAAAGATAAATTTGTCCCCAAAACTATTTAGGAGTGATTAGAATGTTTGGAAAAAAGAAAAAAAGCAGTAGGGTGTTGTCAGTGGCGCTTGCCCTTGCCATGGTGACCGGTCTGTTTGCCGGGTGTTCTTCGAGCGGGTCTGGAAGTTCCGGTGGCCTGCAGAAGATTACCTTGCAATTGAAATGGCTGCCGCAGTCGCAGTTCATGGGGTATTATGTTGCACAGCAAAAGGGATACTATAAAGCACAGGGGCTTGATGTCACCATCCTGCCCGGCGGCAGCGATATCATTCCCGAACAGCAAGTCAATAACGGCGTGGCCAACATCGGTGTGACATGGACGTCCAGTTTGCTGAAATATCAGGAAAAAGGCTGGGGACTGACTGAGATCGAGCAGGTTTTCCAGAAGAGCGCCATGCTGCTTGTTTCTAAAAAATCCAGCAACATCAACAGTATTGCGGATCTGAAAGGTAAAAAAATCGCGTCGTGGTTTGGCGGCAACGAATATGAGCTTTATGCGTTGCTCGGCAAAAACGGAATCGATAAAGACAAGGATGTTAAACTGGTGCAGCAGGATTATACCATGAATCAGCTCATCAGCGGGCAGGTCGATGCGGCGCAGGCCATGACCTACAATGAATATGGCCTGTTGCTTGAAAATGGTTTGAAAGATTCCGATTTGAACAAAATCGACATGAACGACGCGGGCGTGGCCATGATGGAGGATAATCTCTTTGTAAATAACGCCTGGGCTGCTAAAAACAAAGGTCTGATTGTCAAGTTCCTGAAAGCGTCTAATCAAGGCTGGGCGGCTGCCTGTGCTGATCCGGACGCGGCCGGCGAGTACGTTTATCAGAAAAACAAGAGCGTGTCTCTCGCCCATCAGAAATTTATGGCCGAACAGGTCGCCAAACTGGTTGTCCCGGCCGGGTTTGATAAATCCAAGATTGGTTATATCGATTCTGCTGCACTCCAGCAGACGGCTGACCTCGGCTTGAAGTATGGTCTGTTGACCAAAACAGCGGACGTTTCCAAAGCGGCTGACACGTCTTACTGGAAACAGGCGACGGGCAACAGCTGAGAACACCGGGTGACGATTGAGAGAGCACATGCGTAAAATTTTGGTAAGTGGGTGTCTGTATGGCTGGCTCTGCCGATATGATGGGAAGCAGATCGGTTGTTTAGACCCTCGGTTTCTCAAATGGAAAGAACAGGGTCGGCTTGTCCCGGTTTGTCCGGAAGTGTTCGGCGGGCTGACTACTCCTCGCCCGGATTCCCAGCGTATCGGGGAAAAGGTGATTGCCTGCACAGGTGAAGATGTGACAGCGGCATATGAAGCCGGTGCGCGTGAAGCTCTCCGCCTGGCACAGATGCATGATGTGTTGTTTGCCATCATGAAAGAAGACAGCCCGTCCTGCGGGAGCCGCTCTATCTATGACGGGACTTTTACTGGTACAAAGGTGCAGGGAGAGGGAAGAGCGTCCCAATTGCTCAAAGAAGCGGGTTTTCGTGTGTTGAATGAAACCATGCTGGAAAGTGCAGAGGCTCTTTTGGCACAGGAAGACCCAGACGCATAAGCGCACTATTTTATAAAGCCCACCCCTTCTATGGAGTGGGCGAGACGTTAGAAATCGCATCTGCCTTGCAAAAAGCTGCCGCAGTTTAATCTGCTGCGGCGCTTTTTTGTAAAACAGCTCTGGGCAGTAATCGCGCGCCGATGTTTGCAGAATAACCTGCCGTTTGCGCTGGAATAAAAGGGAGGTGCCCGCATGTCCATTACTTGCGGAATCATGTTAAATATGCCGGAGCTGAAAAACGATATCCGCTTGCTCGGTGGAGCAAAAGGGCTGTCCAATGCGATACGCTGGACCCATGTATTGGAGAGCGCAGACGCCATTCAGTTCCTGGTGGGCAACGAACTGACATTTCTGACCGGCATCATGTTCGAGGAAGACACCGATCAGTTGGTGTCGGTCATTGAACAGCTGGCCAGCAAGCAGGTGGCGGGCCTGGTCATCAACACAGGCAAATTTATATCCAAAGTGCCACCCAAAGCAATCGAGCGGGCAAATGAGCTGAATCTTCCTTTGTTTGAACTTCCCTGGGCTATTCGCCTTGTGGACGTGACCAAATGGATCTGTACCGCCATTGTGGAAAACGACATGGAAGAATCCTCGATGTCCTATCTGTTGGAAAAAATTCTGTTGTCAGAAGAAAACCATTATGAGGATTATTTGTACTCAGCAGAGTTTTACGGCTATGATTTGTCCAAACCGATGCGCATTGTCAATATTGAGTTTGTGAATCTACAGGCTTATGCGGATGAACAAAGACATACCAATTTTATCAACTGCCAGCATCAAATCCGCTATCTCATTGGAAATATTCTGGAACAACGTTCTCAAAAGTCTCTGTCTATGTGGAAAAACAATCATTTTGTACTGGCTGTCCCCGTGGATTTGGCGCACGAGCTCGAGCAGGCTGAGGCGATTGCGGTTGCCATACAGAAGGGGATTGAGTCCAAAATGGACAGCCTGACATTTTATATTGGCCTTGGGGGCTATTATGAACAGATTGGCCAGCTAAAAAAGAGCTATACCGAGGCGCAGCTTGCGTTGAAGCTGGCAAAGGATAACGCCCAAAAGCCGTATATGCTCTATCGGAATGCGGGCATCTACAAGTTTCTTAATAAAGTGACTGACAAAACGGTGATGGCGGAATTCTATACAGAGACGCTGGGTGTGCTGTTGCACTATGATGCCGAAAACAATACGAAATTTACCGAAACGCTGCAAGTCTATCTGGAAGAGGGGGAAAACACCACCAACACGATTCAGCGGCTGTATATTCATCGCAACACATTGCAATACCGCTTGCGTCGTATCGAAGAAGTGTTGCAGCAGAGTTTAAAAAACACCGAGGTCAAAATCAGCCTACAGATTGCCTTTAAGATTCAGAAGTTTCTCTTATATGAAGGGCTGCCTGTGGAAAGAGAAGGCGACCCGACACAAAACGGGCCGCATTGAATTGGGTTGCCAGCACATGTACAAACGGGGTGAAATTCGTATAATAGAGAGTAACAGCTTTATGCATTTGGAACAATCACATAGATGGCATGGTAATGGAGCAAAGACGCTTACAAAATCCCAAGGGATATTTGTAGCGTTTTTTTATTTGTCATCCTCTACCGATGGATACTCATATCTATTATAGTCGTAATGAACAGACAAGGAGTGATATGGTATGAAAATGTTGATTCAAAATGGGACAGTGGTAAACTCCGACAGTACCATCCGCGCGGATGTTCTGGTGGAAAACGGAAAAATCACGGCAGTCGGAAGCAACCTTGACAGCACGGGCGCGGAGATTGTGGACGCGGCGGGCCAATATGTTCTGCCGGGAGCCATTGATTCCCACACTCATCTGGAGATGCCGTTCAACGGCACCGTTTCCGCCGACAGTTATTTGGCCGGAACACGTGCGGCCGCGTGCGGAGGCGTGACAACGGTATTTGATTTTGCTATCCAGCGCAAGGGCATGGGTATTCGGCAGATCGCAGAAGAGCGAAATGCGCTTTGCGCTCCGCAAGCCTGCGTGGATTATGCATTCCATGTGGCGCTGACCGACTTGACCGACGAAGTGCTCGCCGAATTTCAAGACGCGGTGGCATATGGCCTGATGAGCTACAAGCTCTTTATGGTCTATAAAAAAGACGGCCTGATGATGAACGACGCGGATATCTACAAGGCTCTCCTGCGGTCCAAGGAAACGGGCGCGCTGATCAGCGTACATGCGGAAAATCCCGATGTCATCGATATGAACATCGAAAATTTCTTGAAAAACGGGCAGACCTCCGCTTGGTATCACTACTTGAGCCGGCCGGAGTTCGTCGAGGCAGAGGCAGATAAACGCGCTATCCACTGGGCCAAATCCGCCAATGCACCGCTTTACATCGTCCATCTTGCCAACGCTGACGGGATGAAAGCCGTCGAGGAAGCGGTGACCGATGGCTACACCATCTACGCGGAGACCTGCCCGCAGTATCTTCACTTTACCTGCGACGTTTACAAACGTGAAGATGGGCGCAACTTCGTCTGCTCGCCGCCCATGAAAGGCCAGGCCAGTCAGGACGCTTTGTGGGAGGGAATCCGCAAGGGCTTTATCACCACCGTTGCTACCGATCACTGCCCGTTTTCCACCAAACAGAAAAACTGGGGCAAGGATGATTTCACGAAGATCCCCAATGGTTGCATGGGCATTGAAAACCTTTATCCTTACATGCTCAGTGAAGCGAACAAAGGCCGGATTACACTCAACCGCGCGGTGCAGCTTTGCTCTAAAAACCCGGCGGATATTTTTGGCTGCACGGAAAAAGGGGCGGTCCTGCCCGGAAAAGACGCGGACATTGTGCTTTATAATCCGGACATCGCATTTACAATCACCAACGATAAAATGCACTCAGACTGCGATTACACCATTTGGGAAGGCGTTCAGCTCGACGGATATGTTACCCGTACATATTCCCGCGGACGGCTGGTTTTTAAAGACGGTGAATTCTGCGGAGAAGCAGGCTGGGGCAAATTTCTCAAACGCGCGGGGCGCAAGGTCTGAAATCATTTCCTATGGAATCCGCATGAACCATAATGAGGGGCACGAACGACTATGAAACCATTTGAGATCACGGTGTTACAGGAGGCCGAGCGCTGCCTGCTCTGCTACGATGCGCCATGTACAAAGGTCTGCCCGGCGAAATCTGATCCAGCTGCATTTATCAAGGCTATCCGGCTGGATAACCGTCGGGGCGGCGCGCGGAAGGCACTGGAAAACAACCCGCTTGGAAGCGTTTGCGCCACGCTTTGCACGGCGGATCGGTATTGCGAAAAGGTCTGCATCCGGGGCAAAATCGACAAACCGGTCAATATATCCATGCTGCATACCTATATTGCGCATCAAGCTTGTGCGTGGGGGGAACTGCCACAGAAACGCAAGAAGCCAAACGGCTTGAAGATTGCAGTGCTGGGCGCGAATATTGCCGCTTTGGCAGCTGCGACCGAACTGGCGTTGGAGGGCACGCAAGTCACCATTTTTGCCAGTGGGTTTTTGTGGAGTGCAGATGTTCTCAAGCAGCTGGTGGAAAGCGGCGGAGATCGCGATGTAATCAACGATGGAATGCAAATTATTGTGGAACTGGGTATCCACTTGCTGTCTGTAGAGGATGCACGGGCGCAGATCAAGTCCGATGCACTCTTGAATTTTGATGCGCTTGTCGTTGCATCAAAACAGGCACTGGGGGAATTTACGATTGAGACGGATACGTCCGGCGTGTTTTTAACCGGGGATTTGGCGGATGGACCGGACGATGCAGCGTTCAGTGTACGAAAAGGGCGCGCAGCCGCCGCGCGGGCACTTGCATTTGCGGAGGGAAAAACATGAAACACGATTTGTCGATCTCTTTTTGCAATGTGCCGTGTGAGAATCCGTTTTTCTTGTCATCCTCCTGCGTGGCGGGCAATTACGATATGTGCTCCCGTGCGCTGGAGGCGGGGTGGGGCGGCATCGTATTCAAAACCATTGGCTTCTATCAGGCCAATGAGGTCTCACCGCGTTTCGATACATTGGCACATGGCGGCGTGCCGTTTGGCGGCTTCCGCAACCTGGAACAGATATCCGACCATCCATTGGAAGAGAACCTTGATGTGCTGCACCGGCTCAAGCAGGCTTATCCGCAAAAGGTGCTGGTTGCGTCCATCATGGGTGAAACGGAGGATGAATGGACCAAACTGGCGAAGTTGTCCGAACAGGCGGGCGTTGATCTTTTGGAATGCAATTTCTCCTGCCCACAGATGACGGTCAAATCCATGGGCAGCGATGTGGGGCAGAGTGAAGAGCTGGTAGAAACATATTGTCGTGCAGTACGCAAGGGCACTAAATTGCCCATACTGGCTAAGATGACGCCAAACATCGGCAATATGGAACCGGTGGCTATTGCCGCTATCCGCGGGGGAGCCGATGGTATCGCTGCTATCAACACGATTAAGAGTATCACCCGGCTTGATGTGGCACATTTTAACGCATATCCCGATGTAGATGGGCAATCATCGGTTTCCGGTTATTCCGGTAAGGCTGTCAGGCCCATTGCCCTGCGCTTCGTGAACGACCTCGCCAGGCACCCGCAGCTGCAAAACGTTCCCATCAGCGGGATTGGCGGAATAGAGACGTGGCGGGACGCGTTAGAATTCATTTTGCTGGGTGCAAGCAATGTGCAGGTTACAACCGCCGTGATGGAATACGGCTATCGAATCATCGATGATATGCTGGATGGCCTGTCGGAATATATGGAGGAGAAAGAAATTTCTCAGCTTTCCGGACTGGTTGGACGCGCACTGCCGCATATCGTTCCCAGCAACGCGCTTCGCCGCGATTACCGGGTTTTGCCGACCTTCGATCACGCGGCCTGTGTGGGGTGCGGCAGATGTTTCCTGTCATGCCGCGATGGCGCACATCAGGCAATTGCATGGGAAAAAGGCCCCCGCAAGCCGCATCTTCTGGAGGAAAAATGTGTGGGCTGTCATCTCTGCACGTTGGTTTGTCCCACACAGGCGATTTCTCCGGGAAAGCGGGTCGCTAAAACCTGACCGTTGGTTTGGAAATACCTGTTTGTTTTGCCCGGCAATCGTTTTGCGTTTGCCGTGACGATAAAAGAATGAGGGAGCTTGGAAATAATGGATACAACAACCAAAAGCAAAGCAGAAACCATCAAGGAAAAATCACTCAAGTACAATTTACAGTCTTGGTCCAAACAGGGGGGCCTCAATCCAATCGCCGTAGAAAAGGCGGAGGGCATCTATTATTGGGATTATGACGGAAACCGTTATGCGGATATGTCATCCCAACTGGTCAATCTCAATCTGGGTCACGGCAACAGGGAGATCATCGAGGCCGTTAAAGAGCAGGCGGAAACGTATTGCTTTATGGGCCCGAGTTTTGCAGTGGAGAGCCGCGCGACGCTGGCGGAAATGGTTATCAACCTGCTGCCCGACAACTTTGGCAAGGTTTTTTTCACCAATGCGGGTGCGGATGCAAACGAAAATGCGATCAAGATGGCGCGGATGTTTACCGGGCGCAAGAAAATTTTCAGTCGTTACAGAAGCTACCACGGCTCCACATTTGGTGCGGGCAACCTCACCGGTGAACCCAGACGGTATCCGTTGGAACCCGGTATTCCCGGCTTTGTCAAATTCTTTGACCCCTACATCTATCGTGAACCCATTAAATTTGAGAGTGAAGAGGCCGCCGCAGCCTATTATGTGGCCAAATTGCGCGAGCAGATCTGTTATGAAGGCCCGGACAGTGTGGCCGCCATCGTGCTTGAGACCATCACCGGTTCCAACGGCGTCATTATCCCGCCGACAGGCTATCTGAAGGGTGTGCGGAAGATTTGTGACGATTACGGCATTGTCCTGATCTGCGACGAAGTTATGGCTGGTTTTGGGCGCACCGGCACCATGTTTGCATTTGAGCATTTTGGCATCAAACCCGATATTGTCACATTTGCAAAAGGCATCACCTGCGGTTATGTGCCGTTGGGCGGCGCGGCGGTCAGCAAAGAGATTGCGGCCTATTTTGACGATCATTTTCTCTCCTGCGGCCTGACCTATAGCGGGCATCCGCTGGCTTGTGCCGCAGGTGTGGCCTGTGTGAATTATTACAGTGAGCATCAAATTCTGAATCATGTCAACGAAGTTGGCAAGGTGCTGGGTGAAGAATTGGAAGCCATCAAAGCGAAACACGCCTGCGTTGGCGATGCGCGTTACATTGGTCTGTTTGCCGCCATCGAGCTGGTAAAAGATAAGGCTACACGGGAACCGATCGTTTCCTATGGCGGAGACCCCAAGGGCGTGATGGGGAAGATTGTGGGATTGCTCAAGCAGAAAAAGTTCATGACTTATTCGCATGAGAATATGATCCTGATCTGCCCGCCGCTGATTATCACAGAAGAGCAGCTCAAAGAGGAAATGGCCAAGATGGATGCGGTGTTGGACATTGTTGATAAAGAAATGCTGTAAATCATCAATCTGGAAAGAGGGTTATTTTAATGCAATATTGCAATAAAGACCGTTTGCAGGATAAAATCACCACGTTTAGCCAATTCGGAGCCACGGCGGGCGGTGGTATCACCCGCTTGTCGCTGTCGCAGGCAGCACTGGATGCTCGCGCGGAATTTTGCAGCCGGTGCAAAAAACTGGGCATGGAAGTCAAGACCGACGATATGGGCAATATCTACGCCACGGTCAAAGGGACAGAGGATCTGCCTGCGATCTCCATGGGTTCACATCTGGATTCCGTCGTCAAAGGCGGCAATTATGACGGTGTGCTCGGTGTGCTGACTGCACTTGAAACCGCCGAAACCATCGTGACTGACGGCATCAAGACCCGCCATCCCATCACCGTGATCGTGTGGACAAACGAAGAGGGCGCACGTTTTGACCCCGCCATGATGTCTTCCGGTGTTATCACTGGAAAATTTGATCGGGATGCGATGCTGGCTGTCAAAGACAAAGAAGGTATGACTTTCGGCGAAGCACTCAAAGCCAGCGGCTATCTGGGCGATGTCAAAAACCGCCTAAATCCCAATGCGCAGAAGGCCTATCTGGAACTGCATATTGAGCAAGGGCCGGTTTTGGAGGCCGAACATCTGGAAATCGGTATTCTGGAAGGCGTCGTGGGAATGGTCAACTATGAGATCCATACCGCGGGACAGGCCGACCATGCCGGTACCACGCCGATGAAAATGCGCCGGGACGCCCTTCATGCGGCGGCGGAATTGATTTGTGACTTGTATGACAAACTGTCTAAGATCGACGATGAGTTGGTTTTCACAATGGGCCGCATCACGGCGCTTCCCAATGTGCACACCGTTATTCCTGACGACGTGCGGTTTACACTTGATGCAAGGCATAAAGACCCTGCGGTCGTCCAGCAGGTCGTCGAGGTTATCAAAAACCTGCCAACAGAGCTTGAGAAGTGTGCGGTTTCTTATAAGGAATTATGGTCACGCAAGACGGTGAAATTCTACGATTCGTTTGTCGATATTGTAGAGAAAAATGTAAACGGTTTGGGATATACCGGAAAGCGGATGTACAGCGGCCCGGGACATGACGCTCAATATGTGGCGGATGTGCTGCCCACCACGATGATTTTTGTTCCCAGCGTTGACGGGCACAGCCATTGTGAAGAAGAGAAAACACCTATCGACGATTGTGTGAGGGGTGCCAACGTACTACTGAACACGGTTCTGGATATTGATAAACTTTGATTTTTAGGTGTGGGGCAGTGACGCGGTGCGCGAACAAGGCTTTGAGGACAGAAGAATTTGACGATTGCCTTGTTTCGGTAGAAATTTTTTTGATTTCATAAATTCGGCAGCGGCATAGCAGAGAAGTTGTTTCCACCGTTCCAGCGCTTGACGCTTACGTTTCATTGTTTTACACATGAGAAGACCGCCTTGCAACCCATATCGGGCTGTAAGGCGGTCTTTTATATGCTTGTCTGGAAGTCAAGCGGGGACGGGACGGACTGCCGTCGCAGAAATGAGACGGATTATTTAGTCAAAGGTGAAAAATCCGTTTAAACTCTGTTTATAATGATACAGTATCATGATCATTAGAGAGGCGGTGTTTGCGGTGAACATAATTCTGGTCGTAGACGACGACGAATATATTCGGGAGCTGGCATGCACACTGCTCCGAAACGAGGGGTATCATACCGTTGAAGCCCCGGACGGACGTGAAGCGCTCCAAAGACTGGGAGAAGAGAAAATTGACCTATGCGTACTGGATGTGATGATGCCGAAAATGGATGGCTTTGAGTTTTGCAAAACCGCCCGCAAATATTATAAAAATCTCCCCATTTTGATGCTGACGGCCAAAGGCGAAATCAGCCAGAAGATTAAGGGCTTTGATCTGGGCTGCGATGATTATCTGACCAAACCGTTTGAAGGGGCAGAATTGGTCGTGCGGGTCAGAGCGCTGCTCAGGCGGTATCATATCGACAGGGCAGAGGAGATCCGGATTGGCAGGGTGATCTTGAATAAAACCAGCTATAAAGTATCGGTTGACGGTGATCCATTCGATATCCCCATGAAAGAGTTTGAACTTCTATATAAGCTCGGAAACAGCACAGGAAAAACACTGACGCGCAGCGATCTGATTGAGGAGATCTGGGGCTACGATTTTGATGGCAACGAACGGACGCTGGATGTGCACATCAACCGGCTGCGCGAACGATTTCCAGCCGAGGCGTGCGGTTTCAAGATTACGACTGTTCGCGGACTGGGTTACCGGCTGGAGGTTTTAGCATGAACAAGGTGCAAAAACGACATTTTTTGTTCAATTTTGTCATCGGAATCCTTGTGCTTTTGAGTTGTCTTTTATTGGGATATGTGATATCTTTGCTTTTGTTTCACTGGACGGGAAAGCCGATGGCGTTTTTTTCCTACCTCATTTCCACCGCGATAGGCATTGCGGTTTTTGCCGGCTTTGCAAGGCTCGTAGCGGTTATCATCAGCCACACAAAACATGGAAGAGAGCACACCCAGAATCGGCACCGGTTTCTGGAAAATACCATTGATGCATTGGATCGAATTTCACGGGGTGATTTTAACATTTCTATTGCTATCGAAGAACACGATCCATTTTCCGAAGTGGCGGAAAGCGTCAACAAAATGGCGCGGGAACTATCCAGTATGGAAACGCAGCGGCAGGACTTTATCTCCAATGTGTCACATGAAATTCAATCGCCGCTCACGTCTATCAGTGGATTTGCAGCCTTGTTAAAATCCGACTCCCTAACGAAACAGCAGCGCGCACACTATATTGAGGTAATTGAAACGGAAAGCAGACGGCTGTCCAAACTCTCGGACAATCTTTTAAAGCTCTCCGCGCTGGAGTCGGAGAACACACCGCTTTCCAAAAATGACTTTCGTCTGGATAAACAGATTGAGCATGCCATTTTGATTTTTGAACCGCAATGGACGGAAAAAAATATCGAGATCGACGCGAATCTGGAAAAAACAACCGTCCATGCGGATGAGGACCTTTTGAGCCAGCTGTGGATCAATTTGATTCACAACGCGGTGAAATTCACGCCTGAAAATGGAGCCATTGAAATCAGACTTCAGCAGCAGGACGGGCAAATTGTGTGTCATGTAGCAGACAATGGCATCGGCATCTCTAAAGAGGATCAGATGCACATTTTTGAACGCTTTTTTAAGGTGGATAAAGCCCGTGATCGCTCTCTGGGCGGCAACGGCCTGGGGTTATCCCTTTGCAAAAAGATCGTCGAGCTGCATGCCGGTCAGATTACTGTGGAGAGCGAGCCGGGAAAAGGGACGGGATTCACTGTAACGCTGCCGCTCTAAACCGCCGTGTTTACATTGTGTTTAACTTCCATTTAACCTCCGTTTACTTTGCGGCCGTAAGATAAGGCTGTAAACAAACGAAGGTTTATTTTTTGGAGGTTTATCATGAATACAATTGAGGTTCACTCGCTTGTCAAGCAATATGACCGTGCAAAGGAGCCATCGGTCAAAGGGATTGACTTTTCTGTGGGAGAAGGGGAGTTTTTCGCATTCCTCGGTCCAAACGGCGCGGGGAAAACCACGACCATATCCATTTTGACTACAACACTTTCTAAAACCAGCGGCGACGTCCGGGTTGCCGGATTTGATGTGGAGACAGAAGCGAAACGCGTGCGGGAAAAAGTGGGCATCATTTTCCAGAAGCCCAGTCTTGACCCGCAGCTTTCCGCGGAAGAAAATATCCGTTTTCACGCCTGCCTGTATGGAATGTATGCCTACCGCCCAAGCTTCAATCTAATGCCCGCCGCATACAAAAAACGCGTGACGGAACTGGCAGAGATTGTAGGCATTCAGGACGCACTGTTTAAACCGATCAAGAGACTATCTGGCGGCATGCAGCGCAAGCTGGAGATCATTCGCAGCCTGATTCATATGCCGTCCGTATTGTTTCTAGATGAGCCGACGCAGGGGCTGGATGCCGTCAGCCGCCGCAGCCTGTGGGAATACATCGACACGGTTCGCAAAGAAAATGGCACCACCGTGTTCCTGACCACGCATTACATCGACGAAGCAGAAAAGGTGGATAAAGTCTGTATCATCAACCATGGCCAAATTGCCACCTGCGGTTCGCCCGAGGAAATGAAGAAAAGTCTGTTGCGGCAGCAGCTTGTCCTGGATGCGGACGACCGGGACGGATTGCTTACGGAGCTCTCCGAACTGGGGCTTTTTCATAAAACCGAAGCCCACATCATTGTGCCGTATCAAGAGATGAGAGCCCAAGAGATTATCGCAAGACTGCAAACACGCCTCAGCGTGCTGAAAATCGAAGAACCGTCGTTGGAAGATGCATATATTGAATATTTAAAATTGGGGGATAAGGTGGCATGAGCACACTTGTTTTGACTAGGAGAAAGAAAACAGGGCTGGCGCGTGAAGTCAACGCGGTAATCGCTATTCTGGCGCGGGACATCACGCTTTTTTTCAAATCACCGATGACAATTATTATGAATTTTGCGATGCCGATTGTGATGATGGGCATGCTGGGTGGAAGCCTGTCACAGAACATGACAAGAGGGATTGGATTCAATTATAATCAGTTTTTGTTGGTTGGTATGCTCGTCAACATGCTGTTTATGTCAACAACAATGGGGATGTCCTCACTTGTAGAGGACCACACGACTGATTTTACACAGGAGATGCTGATCTCACCGGTTTCGCGGTATAGCATTATCATCGGAAAGATTCTTGGTTCCTCCTTCGGGGCAATCATCGGCATGTTTGGAACCGTCATCGTCGGGCTGTGTATGGGCATTTCTATCAGCATCGGACAATTGCTGCTGATCATCGTCTTATCACCGCTGATGTGTCTGTCGGCGGGTGCGCTTGCCACCATTATAATCGGCATCATCAAAAATAACAAAACAGCCAACATTGCCGTTTCCCTGATCACGATGCCGCAAATGTTTTTGAGCGGCGCCATTATCCCAATCGGTAACTCCAAAGGCATCCTGTATGTGCTCAGCAGAATGATGCCGATGACCTATTGTCTTGATCTTGTGCGTGCGGTTGTTTATGCCGGCACGCCGCAGTATAAAAGCGTTGTCCTGAATAATCCTGCAGTCGATTTAATGGTTATCCTCATTATTACGATCGGTTGCCTGATAATTGGAACATTTTTCTTTGCCAGAAGCGAAAAAAACAGATGATTCAAAATCCCGCATTTTTTGATAAATTCGGCACCGCCACATTCTTGTGGCGGTGTTTTTTGTCTGCTTTAGCAAGACAAATCCACCAGCTGCGGTGATTTAAATAACATATAAGCGTAAGCGGCAAGACAAAAAACGGTTTGGGTTGTTTTCAGAAAGCAAGCGCGGCGTAGCAAACATACGGTTGCCATATTGCCCTGCCGGTAAGTATAGCGCCGCCCGTAAGGGCGGACGCTCCAAAATGATAGCAGCTATTAAAATAGTTGCAGCCCACACGGGTTGCAGCGGTTTCGGTTACAGCTGCAAGGCGCGCAGCGGCACGGATTCGGATAGTTATTGCGGCACCTGTCTCTACAACCGCAACTATTCCTTCTTGGCTGGCAGTTTTGGCTCCCGCATTGGTAAGCGAGAACGCCAACAAGCAGTAAGGGCAATAAGTTTTGCATATAACGCACCTCCCCAAAATCGGTATACTGCATTTTATGCAAACAGGACAAGTTTGCGACCAATCGTTCTGAACTCGCGAATATTTTGAGTTGACAAATGGATGAAAATGTGGTAACATAATAAATGTGAGTATTGTACTTGCATAGGGCCTTTCTTTTCATGCCAAACCGGAGGCATTAAATTCGGCGTTAGTGGTAATTATTGAGCTGTTTATAGAAACTGACAAAAGCGGGCATAGCAGTCGTTAACCCGGACGTTACGCGGGACCAATAATGCAGGCATCCATTCATTTGAATGGATGCCTTTTATCATAGGCTTTCCTGTTTAAAGACATGTCAGCGGGGCGGGAAGTCCTAGGGAATCTCTGAGCAAATGACGGAGATAGAGCGACCCGCAACAAAATGCGATTAAGGTATCTCATGCTGACACCAAGAACACAAACGGGTATACAGCGTTGGATTACTTCCAAGCAGTTGAAGAATATACTAACGGATGGGCAGACAGTCAAAGCGGACTTTCATCTGAGCGTACTCAAGATTATATTAATACTTGTCGAACGGCCGAAAAGCAATAGAATGATGTGTTTCTTTTTGTTTTCCTTGTGAAATAAGCACCTTATTCACATAAGTAGTGGTAGAAGCAAGTTCTTACAACATATAGTAGATTGCTACTTGGGGGAATTAGATTGTGTGATTAGGGCGTTTTGTGGTATAATATTAAATATGGCGCATTGACAATCATAGATTCAAATACCAGTAACATGGAGGCTGATTCCAGCAATAAAAATTTCCAGATATTTGAACATTACAGTTCTTTTAATAAAAACAGTAATTTTTTCATGACTTTTCATATTAGTTATGATATTATAGTCAAGCGCTTTAAAACATGTGTTTTAAGTTCACAAAACAATAGGATATGCGCCAGTAGCTCAGTTGGATAGAGTGTTTGACTACGAATCAAAAGGTCGGGGGTTCGAATCCCTTCTGGCGCACCAAACAAATAAGGCTAACAAATGGCTAATCTAAGCTGTTTGTTAGCTTTTTCCTTTTTATTTACAATCTCAAATCGAATCAATAAAACGCAAAATCAGTCAGTCAAATTGTCAGTCAGATATTCTCCTGCCCTTGCTATACTTTATCCCAGGAGTGCATCATGGATTATGGAGAAGTCAAGAATTGGAGAAGTCAAGAATGATATCCCTCTAGTTTTTCTCTTGACACTTTTGTCGACGCGCTGTTTGTGTTCTGCAACCGAAATCGCGATCGCCTAAAAGTACTAAGGGAGGGTTCGCATCACCCGAATCCGTCTCCCATATCGCCGTGCAGAAATATGTAATGGGCAGCCCGCTTTATCGGTAAGAGCAGGAGTAGGCGCAAAGCGGCATTCTGCTCTCATGTAGATGTTAGCACTAGATCACTGTGATATTACTTAATACTATTTTGTTCCGTAAATGACTTTAACGCCTCTTCTGCACTGATTTCACCTTTTTGATATTGTGCTTTTACTTTTTTTAAATAAGCAATTCGCTTATTAGCATTATCAAATCGATTCTTTAGTTCGGGTATGACTTTCCTGTTCTGGTCTAAGCACCCATCTGCAACCATTTGTTGATCCGATATGTACAAATCAACCTCTTTTTCATATTTTTGTGCGGCAGTATCCTGGGATTCTGCTTCGATCCCCAAACCTTGAATTTCAGAAGCAATTTCATTGCTTTTTTTCTTGTATTCTTTATAATCTTTATCAGTAGCTGTGCTGTTTTGAACGTTTGATTCAAAGTCATGATCAAGCTTATCGGCTTGAGAAATCAATTCATTGTAGTGCTGTTTTTTTTGCCTAATATCATCGGTATCGGAGGAATTTATAGATACAAGAGGAGAATATTCTTCATTGCTCACTGTTAAATCAGGAATGACTTTAGATGCATTTTGACTCTTGTTATTTCCAACAGTATAATGGAAAAAAAGAATTACAGCAGCACAAATCACCAATACACAACCAGTAGTAATTATAATCAATTTTTTTATCTTCATACCAGTTACTATCACCTCAGTACTTATTGTCTTACAATTATCGTCCCAGTAGACGTTGGCATCACATCGCTGTGCTATAGGTATTACTTAATACTATTTTGTTCTGTAAATGATTTTAACGCTTCCTCTGCACTGATTTTTCCTTGGTCATATTCGTGTTTTACGCTTTCCAAGTATTGTTTTCTTTTCAGATACATCTCATAGTCTTTGGCGTGTTGAGGAATCACCCAGCCATTCTTATCTGTATACTCAGACAAAAACATCTCATTATCACTAATATAGCCTTCATAGT
>NZ_JBDNLG010000027.1:0-28710 GCF_047718355.1 Ethanoligenens sp. | reverse complement strand
ATGATGTGTTATAATGGTAATCAGTTATTACATTTTAGTTACAAAAGCATAAAAACTCCGTTACCTGTTCGGTGGGTCGCGGAGGTGGATTATTTAGAAAACAGAAACACGTTGAAGCCAAAGTACGTTAAAAACAAGCGAACCGGGAAGCAGTGCGGGGGAGATTGAACAGTGTACTTATCAAAGAAAAAACAACGGTGGAATTTGCGTGTGCTGGTTGGAACAGCCGTATTGTCTGCGGGAATGCTGATTATGCCGTTTCAAGCATCGGCAGATAGTGTTTCCGATTTGAAACAACAATATGCAGCACTGCAGCAGCAACAGCAACAGCTTCAAAGCCAGCTGGGTGCACAAAACGGTAAATTAAAGACCGAAAAAGCCAAACAGAGCGCACTAAATCAAGAGATTACAGTGATCCAGCAGCAACTTGACCTGTTGAAACAACAGATTACAGAGACAGACACGCAGATTGCGAATAAAGAGAACGATATATACGCTACAGAGCAGCGAGTGCAGCAGAATACGGATTTGCTCAAACAGCGTCTTCGTGCGATGTATATGTCCGGCGATGACACATTTTTGACCGTGTTGCTCAATTCCAACGATATCAGTGATTTCCTTTCACGTGTAGCAATGGTGCGTGCGGTGTCCAATCACGACAATCAGATTATTCAGAGTCTCAAACAGGATGAAGATAAACTGAAAGCGGATCGTACAGCGCTTGACCAATCTAAGCAGGATTTGCTGCAAGTGCAAGGTGCGGCGGCGGCAAAGCAGGATATCCTGAACGCACAACTGACCCAGCAGGCACAGGCGGTTGCACTGGCACAGTCCGGTGCAAGTAGTTTGCAACAACAAGCCAACACTTTGAATGCACAGGCTTCTCAGACAGATGACCAAATTAATGCAGCAATCTCGGCGCAGGCAGCCGCGGCAAAAGCAGCAGCACAGTCTGTCAGCACGTCTGGCACGTCAAATACTACCGCACAGTTGAGCGCGAGCGTACTTGGCAATGCGACCGCATTGGTGGGCTATGCGCAACAGTTCGTTGGTTGTGCATATGTGTCGAATGCGGCTGGTCCGTCCAGCTTCGACTGCTCTGGTTTGGTTATGTACGTGTATGCACATGCCGCTGGTATTGGCTTGCCGCATTCTGCGGCAGCGCAGGCGGGTTACGGCACAGCGGTATCCAAAAGTGCGCTTCAGCCGGGTGATTTGGTTTTCTTTAGCGTGAAGGGCGGTTCGATTGACCATGTGGGCATTTATATAGGCGGTGGCCAGATGGTGAATGCAGAAAAGCCTGGCGTTGGCGTTGTCAAAGACGATATTAATTCCGGCTATTGGTCCTCTAAGTTTGCCGGTGCGCGGCGTATTTTGAATTGATAACGGATATGTCATAAATTGAAATTGCACGGATTTCATTTCGATATAAGGGGATTTGTTTTACAACAGCTTCTTATCACAAAAGGCCGAGGCGGTCAGCACCAAAAGGTGTTGGCTGCTTCGGCTTTTTGATGGTGTCGGATTACAACACATTTGCGTGTCTTCACACAGGGTACGCCCCCGAAACGGTAGAGAATCTGTTTTATCAGGAAGATCTGTCGTTATTCAAGACTGTTTCTTAACCAATGTATGGCAAAGGGCTGTTGCCCAACTTTCGTTTTACAACAGCCCTTTGTCTAATGCTTGAGATTTTATGTAAATTGGCAGTTTTGGCGTTAACGGGCAGACGGGGCGAATAGGCGGTGTTCCACTTTACCCAGTCCCAGCATCAGCGGGATGCCGCCTACAAAACAGACGACGGCCTCCCCAAGTGCGACTGAACCGATAGTGAGCCAAAGCGGTTCGTGCAGCACAAAATAAAGTTCAATACCTACAATCACACCGTTGCAGATGACCGGAGGCAACGGGGCCAGCCATTTGTTTGGCATCTTGTAAGTCAGCCATGCGGCAAGCAACGTCGCGCCGCTGCCCACAATGATGTCGATCGGCCCAAGGGAACTGGCAATGTTGGAAAAGATACATCCGATAAAGAGTCCGGGAATGGCCGCAGGTGTGAAGAATGGCAGTACGGTCAAAATCTCGGAAATACGGAATTGAAGCACACCGTAGCTGATTGGTTGGAACAACAGTGTAATGGCGGCATAGAGTGCGGCGATCACGGCACCGGTTGTGATGGCGCGTATCTTGTTTTTACTGAAAGTTTCCATGTTTTTTCTCCTCTTATAGACCACCCTAAGCGCACCGCTTTTACGGCTGTGAAAAACAATAAAAATGGCGCTGCTTAAAGCAACGCCATCCCACAAGCCACCCGTAAAGCGGATAACTAAGTTCCGTAGTTTTGTTTAGGGACAGGATGGTTCCGAACTGTCCTATGTGATTTTTTTCAGTATATAGGAAAGTAAACGGTTTGTCAAATCAAGGTATGGGGCGGACAGATATGAATAGACTTGACAAACCACACGCGTTCCTTTATCATAGTTTATATATAAGTGTCATAGCCGGTATGGATGGAATGCCTGCCGTGATTGCAACGGCGCAGTCGCAAGTTTGCTTGCTGCTGCGCCGTTGTTTTTTTGAAGTGAATGGTATTTTTGTCTGTAGGGCAGGCGATTCGGGCATTCCGCATGGTGGAAACAGGAGGAATGACAGTATGATACAGATGCCAGTCAAAGAGATGACACCATTGCTCATAGAACCCCCCGCTGATTCCTTGCAGCATATTTTACCCTATTATCATATGGCGGCGTCCGCGCGGTGCCGTCCGCTTTGCCGAAGACACAATCTGTTTTATCTTGTGGATGACCCGATGCAGGGGACCAGTATGGTATTGCGTGTGTCCGGCCTGCGTCGTAAGGAGGAAGAACTTGCGGCTGAGGCGCTTTGGATGTGTGAAATTCGGCGCGATACTCATTTAATGGTGCCCCGTCCTTTTCAAACCGACGCTGGTACCTTTGCCACAGCGCTTTCCCACCCACTGCTTCCGCGGGGCTATTACTGCATGGCGTTTAGTTATCTGCGCGGTACTTCTCCTGAGGTGAAACCGGATGATTATCCTGTGTTGTTTCGACGGTTGGGGGAATTGGCGGCCCAATTGCATCAAAATTCCATCTTGTGGAGCTGCGCCAATCGATTGCCTCGTTCGACCATCGATTGTGACGTGATTAACGAATCACTGTTTGAGGGACTGGACGACGCAGATTTGTTTTTACGTGTGCTTATAATCGTGCGTGAGCGACTGATTCGCTTTGGGCGTACTCCAGACCGATTTGGTCTGATTCACGCGGATTTGCGGCCCGAAAATTTGCTGGTAGATAAAGACAATACTTCATTGTTGGATTTTGATGATTGCGGATATGGGTGGTTTCTTTATGATTGCGCGGCATCTGTTTCCGGAATGGAGACCAATCCGCTCCGGTCTTACCTAATCCAGGCGTGGTTGGAAGGCTACCGCAATTATCGCAAGATTTCACGTGAGGAAGCGAATGAGCTGCCCACGTTTTTGATGCTGAACCGGCTGCTGCGGTTGGATTCGAAATTGCGTACGGGAAGCTTGTCGGAAGAATTTTTGCGTGATACAGCCGCCTTAGCTGTCCAGTATGTGTGTGCGCATACACGGTGATTTTTACGATATCCATGGCATAAGTGCGGTTTGAGGACAAATGTGTTCTTGCTGTGGCAGATATTTAAAGATTTATAGCCCTGATGTACTTGATTTTTTTCAATAAAATTGATACCATATTATAGAAGAAGGTGAGGGAAATGACCGTCAGTCAACTGGCTGGATTGTATTGGAACACCTATCAGGTTTCCAACAACAGCGCTTATAAAAATCAGCTGTCCAGTGATGCCTCCGCCGTGCAAAAACGAATGGGTGTGCAGAACTTAAGCGCGGCGTTGTCTCTGCCTAACCAAACAGGGGATTTAAGTGGTGTTTCCAATCTGAACACATATGTGTCCAGTTTATACACACGAAGTCAGATGTCGGGAACTCCTACCGTTTCCGCCAACAATAAAGCGTCTGAAAAAGCATGGAGCAGCGTCAGCAATCTTAATACTTATGCGAAATCCTTATATATAGCCAACCAATTGGGACTGACAGCTTCATCTGCAAATCTGAATGGTGTGACTACAGCCAACCAATTCGCGAAAATCAATCAATTGCAATCCCTTTTGCAGAGCAATCCTGCTACATTGATGCAGATTTATCAGAATTATCTGAGCGATAGCTTTCCAGGAGCCGTTTTCAGCAGCGTTACATGAAAGTCTATTTTTTTATGGAATTTCATATGGCGTACATTTTTTCATGGTATTCTGCTGGTGTCGGAAGAACTGCTAAACGGTAGGTTGCAGCTCTGTTATGAGAAAAGCCGATATTTCACAATGGAAATATCGGCTTTTCTATTTGCAGACAGGAACGTTTGTATAGTAGGTGTTTTGACGGAATAGGCTGTGTTATTTGGTTGCGATGCAGCACATCCAATTTTGTTCCTCTTTCAAGTGCGTTTCCACCAAAGTGAAACCAGCCTGTTTCAGTAGTTTCCCGGCTTCTTCCGGAGCAAGAATCCGCATCCCACAAGTTTTTTGCCAGTGTTCGTTGCGTTCACGAAATGCATTGCATGCATAGCATTCGTGGATGATAATGAATTGCCCGCCTGGTTTGACCACACGAGCCACTTCTGCAAAGCTGTGGGGGAGATCCGGCCAGAAATAGACGGTTTCTATAGCGACCACTTTATCAAAAGTTGCATTCTCAAACGGCAGTTTTTCCACACTGGCCTGTAGAATGCGCACGTGACCGTCTTCGATGGCCTTGTGGTTATGCGCACTCGCCCAGTTGATACAGTCTGTAGAGTGATCGATGCCATAAACGATGCCGTTTGTCGCAAGCGCCGCAAGACGCTCCACGGTGACGCCGCCGCCGCACCCGATATCCAAAGCTGTGTCTGTTGGACGTATCTGCACGTGTTCCAGACCCCATGTAGTTAACTCATAGTGGCTGCGGTTCATTCCCTCTACAACTTGACGGCCCATATTGCCGGTGGGTTTTCGAAATTGGTCAAAATCTTGAAACGTATCTGAGTGGATGTCTGTTGGCATATGGATAGCGCCTCCGCCCTGTATAGCCTAATTGTTATTGCGTATGACTATAGATTGCTAATAGTGTACCAGTTGCCCTTGGCATTGTCAACCAACGGTCCAGTGCTTTGTCAAATAATTCAAGCCTGCTCACCGATCCCATTTTGCAGGAGTTCACGATAAGCGTTCAGTACTTTTCCTTGCTCCGGCGTTGTTGTGGGGTACTGCAAGTGCAGACCTTGCATGATGTTTACGAGAATGTGAGAGATCAGGTAGCGTGCGTACCATTTCTTATCTGAGGGAATGATATACCACGGTGCGGATTTGGAAGAGGTGTTGTTGACGATTTCTTCATAACAGGCTTGATACTTGTTCCAATACGAGCGCTCCTTGACATCGGCAGTGCTGAATTTCCAGTTTTTAGCGGGGTCTTCCAGTCGGGAAAGCAGACGGTTTTTTTGTTCCTCTTTAGAAACATGCAGAAAAAATTTGACCGGCAGGATGCCGTTTTCGCACAGATACTCCTCAAATTGTCCAATGTGCCGGTAACGTTTTTCCCAGACATTGTCGGTCAGAGCGGCGGGAATATGTTCGGCAGGCAGCAAGTCATGCACACGCACCACCAAAACTTCTTCATAATAAGAGCGATTAAAAATGCCGATCTGGCCGCGTTCCGGCATGTGTACATGAGTCCGCCACAGGTAGTCATGCTGGAGTTCTTCGCTGCTGGGCTGTTTGAAGCTCCAGACCTTAACGCCCTCCGGATTCAGGCCGCTGAATACGTGGCGGATGATACCATCTTTACCTGCAGCATCCAGACCCTGTAGGATGACGAGAATTGCATAATCTTTTTGCGCATAAAGCTTGTTTTGCTCTTCTGCAAGAATGCTTTTGTTTTTTTCTAGGATGTTCAGGGCTTCTTCTTTGGACTGAAAAGATCCTGTGTCAGATGGATTTACCTCCCACAGGTGGCAGGAATGCGCGCCGTCAAAACGGAAAATGCCGGGTGTTTTCATTTTGTAAACTCCTTTTTCAGTTGGACGTCCGGTACAGTGGCAGGCAGCAAATCTTCGAACAGACTGCTTTTAGTAGTATAATAAACAATAGAAATGCAACGGCGATGCGGGAGATGCCGGTTGCTTTTCAGTGTGGGCAACGGAAATGAAAGAAGGAAATAACATGAAGTATGCAGTGCAAAAGAAATGCATAAAACACATGAATGGAGGCCTTTGGCCTTATATTGGCATTGCGGGTATTCTGGCTGTTTCCTTTTTGCTATTTAATCATTTTCCCATATTATGGATCAAAATCGGTATGGCGTCCATTCTCATCGGGTTGGGGATATTGCTGGTTATTTGGTATGCTGGCAGGCGACTCAGCAGCGCGCGCTTACTTACAGTGATTTTTGCCGCGGGATTGGTGCTGCGCATTGGATATATGCTATATACGCCCTATGCATTGCGCGGGCATGATATTGGCACATTCTTTGGGTATCAAAATGCAGGCTATATCACAACGATCTTTCTGAAAGGGCAGATGCCCTC
The DNA here is from genome assembly GCF_047718355.1 of Ethanoligenens sp. NCBI lineage: Bacteria > Bacillati > Bacillota > Clostridia > Eubacteriales > Oscillospiraceae > Ethanoligenens > Ethanoligenens sp. Next base: position 22,087 of record NZ_JBDNLG010000027.1, on the reverse strand, counting down.
GACGAATATCGGTATGTTTTATCATCCGCCGGTTGCATTTTTCCTGGATGCGGTTGTTATGAAAGGGTATGCACTTTTGACACCGGGAAAGGGACTTTCAGCGTGGATGGAGGCTGCTAAACTGGTGCCTGGATTTGCCTCTTGTGCGCTGTTGGTGGTGTGCCTGCGGTTCTTTCGGGAATTGGGCCTGCCACGCAGAGCAATGCTGATTGCCATGCCAATCTTAGCATTTCAGCCCACCTTTTTCATTCTGTCAGCCAGTATCAATAACGACATGCTGATGATTTTCTTTGTGGGCCTGTCTTTATTATACACGGTAAAATGGTATAAACAACAAACCATAAAAAATATATTGATTTTGGCAGTTGTAATCGCGCTTGCCATCACATCCAAAGCTTCCGGCGGTTTGGCAGCACTGTTGACAGCGGGGATTTTCCTGATGGTGCTGCTGCGGCAGGTTGGTCAAAAACGCAAACTGTTTGCACAGTTTAGCCTGTTTGCCATGGTGTGCCTGCCTCTTGGGTTATGGTATGCGGTGCGCAATCGGGTGCTTTTTGGGCAGTCGTTCGGGTATGTGTTGCCAATGAGTACCGAAGGCCCGCTTTATGTTGGCGGACACAGTTTGGTTTCACGGTTTTTATCATTCCCCATTCATGACCTGTTTACAAATCCTTTTTGCAACCCCTATGGGGATTACAATCTGTGGATCTATTTGGTAAAGTGTTCCTTGTTCGGTGAATTCTCTTTTGACAGTGCCCGCCTGTTCGCCGCACCGCTGCTCGTATTGAATTTGATTTTAATTGTGCTTTCCATTGCAGCAATGATTTGGGTGCTGCGCGCGAAAGACATGCCACGTTTGTCCCGATTTTTGCTTGGAGGCTTGTGGCTTTTGCAGATGGGCTCTTTTCTGGTGTTTAACTTCAAGTATCCATTTGGCTGTACGATGGATTTCCGCTATATCGTGCCGACCCTTATTGCGGGTGCCGGGTTTATGGGATTGGCAGCCGACCGGATGCGCCGCTTATATCCAGAAGCCGCGCGTCGTGTTTTGCCGGTTGTGGGCTGCCTGATTGCGGCGTTTGCGATTGTTTCCGCATTGTTTTATGTGTCTTAGCCGAGGGCATTTACAGAAATTTGACATAGGAATATCGGCGGAAGACTTTCTTTTACACCACCATACGGTATATAATACGATATAATGGTGTCAATTCATTTTGATAAGGATAGCCGAAAAGAGATGATGCAATGGACCGTCTTCTGGATAATGGGCAAGAATCCCGTCCGTGCTGTCGGTATCTCTCTAATATCTACGTTGGCAATCTTTGCTGTGATAGTTATACCGTTTTGCCCAATATGTTTTCTGGACAGGTATACGATATATTTTTGAAAAAGCATACCCGGGTAGGCATTACCGTTGTGCAGAATGGACATGTAGAGGGACTGGTAACCAGAAACCATATGGATCATATGATGAGCGGACAATATGGTTATAGCCTGTATGCACGACGGCCAATCTCTGTTATCATGGATCGAAGGCCTTTGGTTGTAGATTTTCAAATGCCGGTTGACATGGTGGCTAAGATGGCAATGGCGCGTCCAGCAGAGAAGCTGTACGATTGCATTGTGGTTACGCATGGTGGACGGTATGCGGGTATTGTGACAATTAAAGCTTTGCTGGAAAAATCCGTGGAAATTGAGGTATCCAATGCCCGCCATCAAAATCCGCTGACTGGATTACCGGGCAATATTCTGATCGAACAGTATCTTTCGGAATGTATCAAGGTGAATCAACCATTTACCGTTCTCTATATTGATATTGACAATTTCAAAGCCTATAATGATGTATATGGGTTTGAAAAAGGGGACTGCATCATTATGATGCTGGCACGTCTATTGGAGACATGTGCGCCTCGTACTGCGTTTGTCGGGCATGTAGGCGGAGACGATTTCATCATAGTATTGAAAACGTATGCGGTGGAGATACTATGTGAACAGTTGATTGCTGCATTTGATAAGCAGGTGCGGGACGGCTATACACCGGAAGATCTGCAGAAGGGGTTTATTGTTGCCAAAAATCGCAAGGGGGAAATCGAACAATTTCCTGTGATGAGCATTTCTATTGCGGGAGTGACCAACAAGAAGAGCGATGTTCGCGATGTGTTTCATTTGGCGGAGCTGGCGGTTGGTTTAAAAAAAAGATGCAAGCGGCGGTGGACGAGCTCGTATATAGTGGAATAATACGCTTTTAGAAATGCCGGTTTCCTCATACAGTATGTAAAGGGGCGTTATGCAGACTGTGCGGGTCTTACCAACATGATGGGTCGAAAGCCTATGATATTTGGAGAAACGGGGGAAAGATCATGCAAATCGGCGTGCTGGAAATACGGCTGTATATCCCGTGGTCGCATTCTCTGAAAGAAAAACGGATGGTCGTGAAAAGCATTGTCGCAAAAGTGCGGCATGTGTTCAATGTGTCTGTCGCGGAGATTGCAGAGCAGGATATCCATCAGGTGGCAGTGCTTGGCGTCGCGTGCGTATCCGATGCGGCATCACATGCCGACAGTATTTTAGACCATGTACTGGATTTTATAGAGGAGAATACGGAAGCGCAAATGGTGGATGTACAAAGGGAAATCAGGTGACAGTGGGTGCGTGCTTTTATTGCCATCGTGTTGGAACCGTGTATTGCGGAACAAGTCGCCCAATGGCAAAATTATTTAAAGCAGTCCGGTGTATGCGGGCGTTTTACTGCACAGGAAAACCTGCATCTGACGCTTGCATTTCTTGGGCAGACGGACCGAATGGACGACGCACTGCATGCCATGCAGGAGGTCACGGAGTCGGCGTTTGTACTTACCATAGATCAAGGCGGGTGCTTTAAAAAACGCGGTGGAGATGTGCTGTGGATGGGTGTGAAGCGCAGCAAAGCGCTGACGACTTTGCAGAGCCGATTATGCGAGCGATTACAGGCAGCGGGCTTTACGTTGGAAGAGCGTTTATATATTCCGCATATCACATTGGGACGGCGGACGACGCTGCCACCCTCCTTGAATTTAGCGGCACTCAATTGGCCTGTGCTTATCCAGTCGGTGCGGGAAATCTGCCTGATGGAATCTACACGGGTCGATGGGCGCTTGTGTTATCTTCCCAGAGCAAGTGTGCCTCTAGAAGAACATGCATACGAATCAAACGTTAAGGAGAAATAAGAATGGATGGAAAGACGCGTAGCAATATCCACATCGGCGCATTGGTAGATGTGGTGTTGAAAAAAGATCAGCCTACAGGCAAGCTCACACGAGGGCATGTGCAGCGCATCCTCACACACAGCCCCACGCACCCGCATGGCATCAAAGTCATGCTGGAGGAGGATAATCTGGTCGGGCGTGTGCAGGAGATCTTGGGGGATAAATAAAAAGTTGTAAAAAAGCTGCTGAAACACTTGCATTTCTTTTAGGAAAGTGATATGATGATTAAGCCGCTTCGGTTGGCGGCTGTTTTGGGGGATTAGCTCAGCTGGGAGAGCGCCTGCATGGCATGCAGGAGGTCAGCGGTTCGATCCCGCTATTCTCCACCAAATGGATAAAAAAGGCCATCGTATTTTTGAATACGGTGGCCTTTTTGTATTGATATATCCGGGTCTTGCAGTCCTATATGCAGTCAGTACAATAGTAACTGATTAAGAGTAAGAAGACAGCGCGTATTCGTGAAACAGCAAATGGCCCCTGTATAGAGCCAAACGACTCTATACAGGGGCCATTATTACACAGGGATTTTCTAAGAAGCAGCTTTCCCTTCGTCTTCAAGGGTAACGGCAGCCTCTAAGCGTTTGCGCTCTTTGGTCTTGCCGATGACTTTTTGACGGGAGAATTCTTCACGCTCTTTTTCTTCCAACGCCTCGGTGATAAACTTCACATTTTCCTCGAAGCGGGGAATGATGATGTTTTTCAAAGCATTGGCGCGGCGCTGCGTCTTACGGATGGAGTTTGCCAACCGGTAAACGCTGTTTTCAATCTCTGCCAATACGGTTGTGAGTTGCTTTACATGGTAGAAACTGATGAATGCGTCGTCCAACATGGAATTAGAGGTAGAAAAGTTGTAGTAGGGTTTTGGTGCTTTGTCTTCATACGTCACGATGGGGATTTCCACTCCCATAACACTCCGTGATGTAATGTTGACACCGGTCTCGATTGGTACCGTCTTTGAGATGTTATCGATGATACCCAGTGTGATATTCGCTTTTTGCAGCGCACTGTAAGCACGTGAGTAGGTTTCGTCAATTTGGCTCTGCACTTTATTAGCAGTGTCAATCAGACCCATCATCTCGCGGATTAGGATGTTGCGCTTGCGATCCATTAGATCATAGCCGAGTTTCGCCAGCGAAAGGGAACGCTTGACGGCGATCAAGTTACCTTTTGTAGGGAATATGGTTTCCGCCATCGGTTATTCCCCCTTCAATTCCTCAGCAGATTCGGGTTTGTAGAATTTATCCAACAACTTAGAATCCACACGATCAAGTTCTTCTTTCGGCAACAGAGAAAGTAATTTCCAACCGAGATCGAGCGTATAGTCGATGGTACGGTTTTCATTAGCGCTCTGGCCAACAAAGAATTTCTCGAATTTCCGGCCAAATTCCAGGTATTTCTTATCCACAGCGGACAGTTCCTCTTCACCGATAACCGATGCGAGGGAACGTGCGTCCTGCACTTTGGCATAAGAAGCGAACAACTGGTTGGAAACTGCGGAGTGGTCACCGCGGGTGAAACCTTCACCAATGCCATCCTTCATCAAACGGGAAAGAGAAGGCAGGATACCGACCGGCGGATAAATACCGGTCTGGTCAAGGTTACGGTCCAACACGATCTGGCCTTCCGTAATATAGCCAGTAAGGTCAGGAATCGGGTGGGTGATGTCGTCATTCGGCATCGTCAGCACGGGAATCTGCGTAACGGAGCCTTTTCTGCCCTTAATCATGCCGGCTCTCTCATACAAGGAGGCCAAGTCAGAATACAGGTAACCAGGAAATCCTTTACGACCTGGAATCTCACCTTTGGAAGATGAAAATTCGCGCAGCGCTTCAGCATAGGATGTCATATCCGTCATGACGACGAGGATATGCATATCCTTCTCAAACGCCAGATATTCGGCGACCGTCAGCGCGCAACGCGGCGTCAGGATACGCTCAATAATCGGGTCGTTGGAAAGGTTAAGGAACATGACCACGCGCTGGAGCACGCCGGATTCCTCAAACGAACGTCGGAAATAGTCTGCGACGTCGTTCTTTACACCCATGGCGGCAAACACGATGGCGAATTCGGAACCCTCTTCTGCCGCAATCTGCGATTGGCGCACGATCTGTACAGCCAGCTCATTATGCGGCATACCGGAACCAGAGAAGATCGGCAGCTTTTGGCCGCGAATCAACGTCATCAGTGCGTCGATGGACGAAATACCGGTGCGGATATAGTTACGAGGATAGATACGGGAGACCGGATTGATTGGGTTGCCGTTGATATCGCGGCGCTGTTCGGGGAAAATCTCTCCCAGTCCGTCAATCGGGCGGCCAACACCATCGAAAATGCGCCCCAACACTTCTTTGGAAAGGGCAATTTCCATTGGACGGCCTTCAAAGTGGGTATGTGTATTGGTGAGTGAGATACTTTGCGTACCTTCAAACACCTGAATGATTGCTTTTTCGCCTTCAATTTGAATCACACGACCGGTTCTGTGCGTGCCGTCGTCAAGAGCGATATCCACCATTTCTTCAAAAGCGGTATCTTTGACGCCGTCGAGTGCAATCAACGGACCGTTGATCTCTTTGAGGCCAACATATTCAAGACTCATATGAACCTCCATGCGCCAGGCGCATCGAAATTTGGGGACAGCCGCCGCGTGAGAATGTGAGTAGGACGAACCTGCCGATTACAGGAAAGCAGAGCAATGGTAAATGGCGGCATGACACGATGCAAGTTTAGCTGGCTGCCTTTGCGCCGGCGACAATTTTGTCAAACGTTTCGTCGATTTCCTTATTATACTCGTCAAACAGTTCCAGTTTGCTGTTGGGGATATCATACTTGATCTTGACAACCTTATTATACAGACCGGTTTCCAGCACCTTCGAGATAGGAATGGCCGCAGCCACGATCTCTTTCGAGCGATGGTACAAGTGCAGGATGATTTCCATCATTTTCAACTGCTTTTCGATAGGAACAAAGGTGTCCTCCGCGTGGAATGCGTTTTGCTGGAGGAAACCGACACGGATGATGCGCGCGATTTCAATGACGAGTTTCTGGTCGTCGGGCAACACATCGGAACCGATGAGCTTGACAATTTCCATCAATTTGTTTTCTTCATGCAAGATGGTGTTCAGTTCATTGCGGAATTTGATGAAATCCGGGCTTACATTCTTGTCAAACCAAGGTTTCAGATCGGCGATATATTCGCTGTAACTGGAAATCCAGTTGATAGCGGGATAGTGGCGCGCATAAGCCAGCGCTTTATCCAATGCCCAGAAGCAGCGGATGAAACGTTTGGTGTTCTGCGTAACCGGCTCGGAAAGGTCGCCGCCCTGCGGGGAGACAGCACCGATGATGGATACGGAACCCTCGGTGCCATTGAAGTTGTGCATATATCCCGCACGTTCGTAGAACGCGGACAGACGGGACGGCAGATATGCCGGGAAACCTTCTTCAGCGGGCATCTCTTCCAAACGGCCGGAAATCTCGCGCAGTGCCTCTGCCCAACGGGAAGTGGAGTCAGCCATGATGGCAACATCGTAGCCCATGTCGCGATAATATTCCGCCAACGTGATGCCGGTGTAAATAGACGCCTCACGGGCGGCCACAGGCATGTTGGAGGTATTGGCAATCAACACGGTGCGGTCAGTCAACGGTTTGTTGGATTTCGGGTCAATTAGTTTAGCGAATTCTTCAAGAACATCCGTCATTTCGTTGCCGCGTTCACCGCAACCGATATAGATGATAATATCGGCATCGCACCATTTGGCGATCTGGTGCTGCGTCATCGTTTTACCGGTACCGAACCCACCAGGGATAGCGGCGGTGCCGCCTTTGGCGATTGGGAACAATGCGTCGATGACACGCTGCCCGGTAATGAGAGGCCGGTCAATCGGGATGCGCTTATCGACCGGGCGCGGTACACGAATCGGCCATTTGTGGCAAAGCGAGAGAGTGTGTTTTTCACCCTTTTCGTCTTCAATCGTGACGATGGTGTCGTTGATTTTGTACTTGCCGTTTTTCACGGCGGAAACCACTTTGCCGGAAAGGTTTGGTGGAACCATGCATTTGTGTTCGATCAGCGATGTTTCGGGCAGCGTGGCATAGATAAAGCCGCCCTTTAGCACGTCGCCTACTTTGACGGTAACGGTTACATCCCATTCTTTTTCAACATCGAGGGGGGAAACATCCAACCCTTTTTCAATAAACGGGCCGCATTTGCTCTCGATGTATTTCAGCGGGCGTTGAATACCGTCATAAATATTGGTCAGAATACCGGGACCGAGGGTCACCGACATCGGCGCATCGGTCTTGTAAACAGACTCGCCAGGCTTAAGGCCCGTGGTCTGCTCATAGACCTGGATGGTGGTGAACTGATCGGTGATGCCGATGATCTCGCCAACCAGACGGCTATCGCCAACATAGACCATCTCCTGCATGGAGAAGTCTTTGGTACCTTTTACGGTGACAACAGGACCGTTGATACCGTAAATCACATTATTGGAACCCATTTTTTCACCTACTTTAATAAGCCTTGGGGATATGCGCTGCGGTAAAAACCGCATGCAGACCGTTCATTACAGTCTCAAGGTCAAGCCAGAAGACGCGGCGAACCAGTCTTTTTCGTTGTGGAGTTTTTGATCAAGTGTCTCGTCAATCACGAACCCCTTCTCGTTGTTTACGAGAATAAATCCGCCGATTAGGATGCCGGGGACTTCCTGTACGGTAGCCTTGCGCCCGGTAGCCGCAATCAGTTTGTCAGCCGAGGTATGTTCCCCGCGCTTGACTTCGATTATGAGGGAGCCGTCCGCCATGGACGCGCTGCTTTTTTTGAGCGCATCGCACAGCCAATCGGAGTACGCGTCGGTCTGTGTATACGCCACGATTTGATCGGCAGCTTCCTTAAATACTTTTTGCGTGATTTCTTCACGCAGCGTCAGCAGTTTGCGGCGGCCTTCCAACTCGGCCAAAGAGATTTCACGGCTCTGCTTGTTGCGGATGCTCGCGATCTCACTTTGGATGAGATTGTATGCCTCGTGCAAAACGTCTTCTTCGGCGCGCTGCATTTCCCGCTGGCGATAGTCTTCTATTTCCGCCATGATTTTCGAGCGTTGCGCTTCCGCGTCGCTCAACACGGCCGAAGTAAATTTTTTCAGATTTACATCAGTCTGAGACAATTGCGCTCACCTCAAATCTTTACACCAATGGCGTCTCGTACATAACGGGTGATAGAGTCTTTCGACCGGCCCGAACCGTGCCGATCGGGAATCTCAACAATCAGCGGGGTCTTGCGGTTGAGCTTTAGGTCATAAACCAGGTCGGGTGCAAGCGCAACCAGCTTCTCAGTCACAAGCACGATGCCAATGTCGGGATTGTCCATGGCGGAACGCAAGGCCTCGGTCACTTCTTTTTTCTCATGCACCACAACGCCTTCGATGCCGGCAAGCCTCATGCCCACCAGAGTATCCACATTATCGCTTATCAGGTAAAAGCGCATTTCGCTTCACCAACTTTACTTAGAGACGACCGACGATCATGAAAGAAATGATCAAGCCGTAGATCGCAATACCTTCGCCCAACACCACGAAGATCATCGCGCGGCCGAACACTTTCGGATCCTCGGTGACCGCACCAATAGCAGCGGCAGCGCCGTGGCCGACACCCACGCCGGCGCCGATGCAGGCAAGACCGGTGGAAAGACCGGCGCCCAGATAACCAAGGCCGGTTGCAAGGCCGGTGGCATCAGAGGTGGCGGCTGAAGCAAAACCGCCCAGCGGCAGGATGATGGCGGTCAGGCAAACAACCGCAAAGGCCGCAAGGTTGAACAAAATGGCTCTTTTGGAATGGGTGGTCTTTTTGCCGCGTTTCATGTTGTAGTAAGTAACGAACAGGGGGGCCAGAATTGCTGCGAGCAATACCAAAGCAATCAGATAATACATAGAAATTCTCCTCCAAAATAATTTTATTTAATGAAAGATTAAATAAAAAGCGAATTGCAAACTGGGCCAGAGCAATCAGTTTTCATAACGGATGTGCACGGGCTCATACGGTTTGCCGCCGCCCTCGTAGAAGCGGCTGAACATTTCGTAGAACTGAAGTCTCAAGCCCTGGATGCCTACGATCAGGCCTTCCAGACCGATGACAAACAGGTTGCCAATCACGAGTGCGACGGGATTATTCGCGTTGCCGGTCATCTTGGCGATCGTGAACACGGCGCTCATCATGGCGGCGTGGCTCAGGATAAATGCCCCGATTCTGATATAGGAAATCGTATTGGAAAGAAAAGAAAGAATGATATCAAACAATTCAAAGAACGCCAGCATAATGAATTCGCCTGTTTTCTTGGGCGCCCAGTCTTTTCTGCGTGCGCAGAGCCGGCCAAGCGGTTCTTTGCAGGCGATAATCAGAAGCGGTACGACAACCAGCAGAATGATAAACACAGGGTTGAAAATCAGTTTGCTGCCTTTTATGAGCATCAGGGCGGCGGCACCAATAACTGCCACATAGAAAACTAAGCCCGTGACGCCGTTTTGGCTGAAAAATGTTTTCTCGGGATTTTTCTGCTTGATGCCATTGATGATGTTGAGAATCATGCAGAAGACGATCAAGCATACACCGCCCGCCACGGATATCAGCAGGACAGTCATCAGATTGCTGCTGTTTTCTACCGGAAGAATGGATTGCCCGTGGTTGAAATTGATGGGCAAAACCGCACGTTCTCCCGAATATCCGAAAAATGAGTTATAGAAGAACCCGAAAATCATAGAAAAAATGCTGCATCGAATCAAAATATCTCCGAGGAACATCTTTTTCTTGTATTTCATGAACAGGGCGCCCAAAAGAATCAGGAACCCCTGTCCGATGTCACCAAACATGATGCCAAAAATAACGGAGTACGTGATGGACATGATTGGCGTCGGGTCAATTTCATTGTAGAGCGGCAAACCATACAGTTCCAGATAACCCTCGTACGGTTTCGCCATTTTGTTGTTGACCAGATGAGTTGGCGGTTCGATGTTAGGTGCTTCCTCGATACCTTCCACAACACAGTCCACATGGGGAAGGCTGTCGAACTGCTTGGTGAAAAGAGGAATTTCCCGCTCCGGCACCCAGCCGAAGATGTAAAAATTGTCGTCATATTCGGATGCGTATTTGCGTAAGTCGAAGCTGTCATGCAGATAGCGCAGTTTAGAATAGACTTTGAGGAATGTTTCTCGATTGGCGTTCCAGTACTTTCCGACAGCTTTTTGCGCGTCTTGTAAATCCTTTTGGACGTTTTCAAGCTCTGTTTGAACACTGGCGGACGCCTCTGACGGAGTACCATGTGCTTGCTCAACAATGGGGATGCGCTCAAAATACAGCGAATTGAAAAACTCATCCGCCTGCGCAAGTTGGGGCTTTCGAGCCACGTAGAACCCCCAATAGAACAAATCGGTCTCCTCAAGAGGAACAAACAGCAGTTCGATCTCCTCGTGGTCGACATTAACCTTCGGTAAACTGTCTTTCGGCAGGCGTCCGAAACGGAAACCAATGTACACACATTGGAAGATGTCGTCCAAATTGATTTTTAGTGTTTTCAGATGTTCCAGCTGTACGAGCATTTGCTTATAACGCCCGACAGCTTGGGTCAGATCACGCACCCGTGCATTCAGCGCGTCGAGTGTGAAACCTGCCTTGGACACATAGTCGCCTAATTCCTCGGCCGACATATCAAGATGTTCAAAATTGCTGTAGTGCAGGTGAATATCGGCATGAACACCGATATCGATGGCTCGTTGCAGAGCCTTTTCATAGGGATTTACCGTATCAATGGGATGAAATTCCTTCACATTTTCCAAAGCCGTTGCGGATTGCTCGACATGGAAATTCCCGTTAATACAGCACTCCTGCACCACCGTATCAAAATCCTTGAGCCGACCGACGATATTGACCAGCTTCATTTTGGCAACCGCCATACTAAAAGCCGCCTCCTTCGTGGTTCCTTGAGAAAATTTGAAAGTGTGCTGTTATGAGCTGCTTTTCGCAGTTCAAGCTTTGATACCCACCAGAAGTTTTTCGGTATCGGCGGGGTGCAGCCCATAGCGCACGCTTTCGATGACGGTGATAATGTTTTGCAGTTCAAGTTGCTTGAGATTCAGGTAGGCCGTCATCGCCACAGCCGAAGATGTGGAGGTGGCCAACAGCTTTTTGTTGTAATCAAAGAGAACGCGGTTAGCGCCCTCCTCAATATAATCGAAGCTGCCAGGTGCAAAAAATTCGGCGTAACGCGTATCCGCGAGAACAGCCAGCGCGGCATCCGCATCTGCGGACTCTACCATCTTGTTCAGCCCTTCAATTTTGACGCGTACGGTGTGCGGCAGCAGCAAGGATCGGATATACTCGGCTGGTGCGTTGAAATATCGCTTGAGGCGAATAATTTGTGTGATATTCAACAAATCAATCTGAACACCAATGGCGCGTTTGAGTTTGTCCTTGTCCTGCCCGGTGAAGCTGTTCTCAATGGCACGGTTCAGGTAAGCGTAATAGTAGCGGTCGAATGCATTGTCGATCTGCACGCTGTCCTGCGCGTCCGCATTGGAAGGGTCATAATTTTTCAAGATGTCGGCATACGGCGTGTCTGCGAGCAGTCGAAGCAGTTCGTCAAAACTGCGGACTTTTGCCAAACTGTAAAGATCAAAATCTGCATGTTCGGCAAAATAAGAGGGCAGCGAAAACAGATATTCCGTTTCGCGGCCTGCGTTCAGGTAACGGAGATAACTCAGAATCTCGTCGATCTCCATCCGCACGAGGAAAAACCGGTAAAATTTCCTGTCATTTGGGGAAATATAAACCAGCATCCGCATATAATCCTTGTAAATCGCATGGCGCAGAACATTTTCCAACTGCCCACGGTGTACAGAGGATTCATTGACATCGTGCAAGAGATCCGCGTAATATGTTTGCTGCTTCAGATAAACAGCGATTTCGCTCACGCTCTGTTTGCGTATCAGCTCGCGGTAATTTGCTTCCGTGAGCCGTTTGCCAAACATCGCATGAACTTTGGTGGCAAGCGCAATGCTTCCCGATGTTCCAGCCATGCAATCACCCGCCAATCACTTTTTTGAAAAGCTGATCGACCCATTGCGTATGGTTTTTATCATACATTGCGCGCAAGGCATCGGCGGTTGAAGCATACTTTTTTTCGATTTCCGTAAGCGATTGCTGTTGGAAACCTTCTTCGGTGGCGGCGGTTTTGGCGATGCGTTTGCGCGCACGCTCCAAATAGTCTTCCCGCAGCTTATCCTTGTCTTTGCGGATGGACTGTTCGGCTTCGGTGCGCAGCTGCTGTGCCTCCGTCGTCATAGTTTGTGCCATTTTGTCAATTTCAATAATCTTTTGAATGATATCCTGCATGGCAGTACCTCCATTCATAAAGGGTGGTGCACCACCCTCCTGTACGTTACTTATAATAATCTTTTTATTTTATTTTGCAATGTGCACAATTGCTAAAATTGCTTTCGTGAGTCTTGCACAAATTGGTTTAGTTTTTCAAGCTCTGAATGGGGGCGGGAATGCGACCGCCCCGTGCGATCAATTTTGCCGGGGAATACCGACTGACTTCCATGACCGGACCGGAACCGAGCAGGCCGCCGAATTCCAGTTCTTCGCCCACTGTTTTGCCAATGGCGGGAATTACACGCACGGCCGTGGTCTTGCTGTTGACCATACCGATGGCGGCTTCATCGGCAATGATAGCGGAAATCACGTCGGCGGTTGTGTCGCCGGGGATCACGATCATATCAAGTCCTACCGAGCAGACGGCGGTCATGGCTTCAAGCTTTTCAATGCGCAGGGCGCCGCTGCGTGCTGCTGCGATCATGCCTGCATCTTCCGTTACGGGAATAAATGCGCCGGAAAGCCCGCCAACATGCGAAGAAGCCATCACGCCGCCCTTCTTGACCGCATCATTGAGCAGTGCCAGTGCTGCCGTTGTGCCGGCGCCGCCGCAGCTTTCCAGGCCCATCTCTTCAAGGATGTGTGCCACCGAGTCGCCGCGCGCCGGGGTGGGTGCAAGCGACAGGTCGACGATGCCAAATGGTACGCCAAGACGGCGGGAGGCTTCTCTGGCCACCAACTGTCCTACACGCGTAATTTTGAACGCTGTTTTTTTGATGCAGTCGGCCACACCCGTCAAGTCGCAATCGCCGGCCTTTTGCAGGGCCGCACGCACCACGCCGGGGCCAGACACACCCACATTGATGACGGTTTCCGGTTCGCCGGGGCCATGGAACGCGCCTGCCATGAAGGGGTTGTCCTCCGGGGCGTTGCAGAAGACTACCAATTTAGCGGCGGCAAGTGAGCATTGGTCGGCTGTGCGTTCCGCGCATTCGCGAACAATCTTACCCATCAACGCTACCGCGTCCATATTGATGCCGGCTTTGGTGGTGCCGATGTTGACCGAGGAGCAGACAAATTCCGTCCGTTCCAGTGCTTCGGGTATGGATTCGATGAATGCGGAGTCTGCACCTGCAAACCCCTTGTGAACCAGTGCGGTGTAGCCGCCGAGAAAATTGACGCCCACGGTTTTGGCTGCCCGATCCAAAGCCAGCGCGTATTTGACATAGTCGTGATTGCCGGAACTGGCAGCGATTAACGAAATAGGCGTGACGGAGATGCGTTTGTGGATGATGGGAATGCCATATTCCTTTTCGATATCTTCCCCGGTCTTGACAAGCTTTTCCGCTTTGCGCACGATTTTTTCATAAATCTTGTTGCACGCGGCATCGATGTCGGGGTCACAGCAATCAAACAGTGAAATGCCCATGGTGATGGTACGGATGTCGAGGTTATCGTGCTCGATCATTTCGACCGTTTCCAATATATCTCCAACATTTAACATATGTTTTCCAAATCCTCCGGTTGTATACCTCAAAAGTGATGGGTTTAGATACGGTGCATAGAATTGAAAAGATTTTCCTGCATGACATGGATGGTTAGACCCATATCCTTACCAAGTGTGTCCATTTTGTCACTCAACTCGGCGCAAGTGATTTGTGATGAGGTCATCTCGACCAGCATAATCATGGCGAACACGTCCTGCAAAACGGATTGTGTCGCTTCTGTGATGTTGATTTTGTTCTCAGAGCAAATATTGCTCACTCTGGCAATGATACCGGTCATATCCTTGCCGATAACGGTGATGACGGCTTTCATAAATTACCTCCAGTATAGAAATTGCCTGCGGTCAGGACACGGCAGAAAGATCCTTTTCCCGCAGATGAAAAAAACAACGCAGTTCGCGTTTCGTGTAGCCGAAACGGAGCGGCATTTTGGATGGAACCCGAAAAAGAAGCCGGATTTTTTGAAAAAAACGGCTCCCATAGTTGGCGCGGCGCGCGGATGGTGTATAATAAGAATGGGTCAGAATCCGAACGGGCGCACAAGCGCTTTATTATCATAGCACATTTTAATGAAATTCACATCATAAACCGAAAGAAAATTTAGACAGGCTCTTTTTATGGTTTTCTGTAGGGGGAGTTTGTCCTTTGGAGGCACGAAATCATGCTGACCGATTTGCATATTCACACGGACAATTCACCTGACGCGGTGCACTCTACCACTGAAATTTGCATCAGCGCAATTGAAAAACATATTGATAAGATTGCGATTACCGACCATTGCGAAATAGACCGCTATGATGAGGACGGATACGAGCGGTCTGTCCGCCAATCCTTTTTTGACGTACTGAAGGCCAGGGGGGTGTTTGAGGGCAGACTGGAGATTTTGCAGGGCATTGAGTTGGGTAATGTTATGTGCGACACACAGTTGGCGCACGATGTCATCCGCACCCACCCGTATGATTTTGTACTGGGTTCTCTGCATCATATTAAAGGGGTGGACGACTTCGCGTTTCTGGAT
This sequence comes from Ethanoligenens sp., assembly GCF_047718355.1. Taxonomy (NCBI): domain Bacteria; kingdom Bacillati; phylum Bacillota; class Clostridia; order Eubacteriales; family Oscillospiraceae; genus Ethanoligenens; species Ethanoligenens sp. The sequence continues at coordinate 6,956 of NZ_JBDNLG010000027.1, read as the reverse complement.
TATGAAAAAAATGATCCCAAAGAATTGCTTTCGGCGTATTATGAAGAGATGGAGCATATGGTGGAGTGGGGGGAATTCGACGTGCTTGCGCACATTACATACCCATTGCGCTATATCAACGGCGAACAGAAAAAAAATATCGACATCCGAGGTTTTGAGGAGCAGATTACACGCGTGCTGAAGAAAGCAATTGAAAAGGGAATCGGATTGGAATTGAATACGTCCGGTTTGCGGCAGGCCTATGGCTTGTGTATGCCGGATTTCTGGGGGCTTTCGTTGTATCGCGGTCTGGGTGGCAAGACCTTGACCATCGGCTCGGATGCGCATACCATGCAGGATGTGGGGGCAAACATTCCCGAAGGGTTGCAGCTGGCAAAGAAGGCCGGATTTACCTATACCTGCGTGTTTCGTGCCCGGAAGCCATACGCCGTTCCCATAGACTTGTAAAATACGGAAAAAGCTGCGGATACCTCGACAGATATCGGCGGATATGTTACAATAAGACGATATGTGAGGGGTCCATTGTCTGTGACACGAAATAAACGGGTGTTTATTCATGTACAGTTTTCGGTTTATAGTACACGGGGTGATTTCTATGGCTTGGTTGTATAACGGTCTGATCTATTGCTGGCTTTTGTTTAACTTTGTAACATGTGCCTTTTTTCTGTATCAGATGGCAGTGAGCATTGTGGCGCTCAAGCTGCACAAGCAGCCGCGGAACCCGGTTGATAGCCATCATCGGTTTGCTGCCCTGATTGCCGCACGTAACGAGGAACAGGTGATTGAAAACCTGATCGAAAGTATCCGGCAGCAGGATTACCCCGATGGAATGATCGACGTGATCGTGGTGGCCGACAACTGCACAGATCACACCGCGTTTATGGCTCGGCAAGCTGGCGCAGTCGTTTATGAGCGATTCAACCGCGCGGAGATTGGCAAAGGGTATGTGCTGAAATTCGCATTTGAAAAGATTTTTGCGGAACGGGATATTTACGATGCGTTCTGTGTGTTTGATGCCGACAACTTGGTGGAAAAGAACTTTTTCACCGAAATGAACCGTGCCCTCAATGAAGGTGCTAAGGTTGCACAGGGTTATCGGGATATCAAAAATCCATTTGACACATGGGTGTCTGGATGTCATGCAATTTATTATTGGATGCAAAACCGGTTTTCCAACTATGCGCGCGCCTGCCTGGGACTTTCCGCGTCCATCAACGGCACGGGCTTCATGATTAAAGCGGATCATCTGCGTGCGCACGGTTATGATGTCAGCACCTTGACCGAGGATCTGGAATACACGATGCAGACCGTCATGCTGGGGGAAAAGGTCGCGTGGGTGCCGACCGCACTCGTCTTTGACGAACAACCGCTCACACAACATCAATCGATGGTGCAGCGCACCCGTTGGACAAATGGATTTGTGCAATGTCTGGGTAAATATATCCGACCAATGTTCCGGGGTTTTATTAAAAGTCCGAGTCTGGTTAAGTTTGACATGCTGATGTTTTTGTTGACACTGCCGTTTACACTGCTGGGAGCAATTAGTTCATTTGTCTATATGGCGCTGACATTGCTGGGAGTCTTCCCGATTGGAACCTCTGTGTTGAACAATCTGGTTTTGATCGTAGGTATCCTTGGCAGCTTTTGCGGCGGTGCATTTGTTACGGTTCTTTTTGAAAAGCCCAGTGATCTGCGGGGTTTGCGTAAAGCCGTGCTGTATTTCCCATATTTCTATTTGACTTGGATGGTCATTTATCTCCGGGCGTTTTTTGTTCGCAGCAACGCGTGGAAAGCCATTCCCCATGTGCGCAGCATGAGCATTGGGGAAATGGAATCAACAAACAAATAAATAGCCGACCTTTTTCATTAATCAAAAGCCTCCGATATTTATGGGTTATAAATATCGGAGGCTTTTTTGCGGTGGATTTTATTTTTAATAGAGTGCATAGGGTGTTGCAATGTAGACCAGATGCCTTTGGAAAGGGAGGAAATACTTCTATCCTCGCTTAATCTTCCACGATTAGATGCGGTACATTAACGCGGCAGGCAGCCACATCCTCCTGTAGAGGCATGGCTGGGATTGCACCGCTTTTGCTGGTGACAAGAGAGCCCACCGCATTGGCATAGTCAAGGATATCTTCCAATTGTGCGATTGGCAATTTGCGAATATCTTCTACACTTTTGCCTTTTAGCCCATAGTGGACTGCACCGGTAAATGCATCGCCCGCGCCGTTGGTGTCGATGGTATGTACATCGTAGGTGGGAAGAACATTGCTGTGCTCGCCTAAACGATAATAAGCGCCTTTTTTGCCCAACGTGACCAGCACCAACGTTGCGCCGAATGCCTGTATCGCCCGCGCACCGGCATTCAAGTCGGTTTCTCCCGTCAGAAGAGTCAATTCTTCTTCAGAAAGTTTGACGATATCCGCGTAAGCAAGTCCGGCTTTCATTTGTTTCACAGCTGATTCTTTACTGTCCCACAGCGGCGCACGGTAGTTTGGGTCGTAGCTGATGATCGCGCCGGCATCTTTGGCGGTTTGCACTGCACAGAAAGTCGCGGTGCGGCTGGGTTCGTCGGTCAGCGAGAGCGAACCGAAATGCAGGATGCCGGTCTGGCGCAGTAAGTCAAGGTCAAGCTCATCTTTTCGCAGCAGCACATCCGCGCCAGGCTTGCGATAAAAACTAAATGACCGGTCACCAGACGGATCTAAGTGTACAAACGCCAATGTGGTATGTACTTCATCTGTCAGCACCAGATTTCGTGTACAAATCCCAGTGCTGTCCAGTGTGTCTTTTAAAAAATGACCGAAATCGTCGTTCCCGACCTTTCCGATAAACGCTGTTTTTGCACCAAGACGACTGCTGGCCGCCAGCACATTGGCAGGGGCTCCGCCCGGATTACGCGCAAATAATTCTGCCCCGTTACTGCCCACTCCGGCGGGAGTAAAATCAATAAGGAGCTCTCCGAGGGATACAACGTCAAACATGTAGATTCCTCCTAAATTTTATAAGACTCTGCCATAAAATCATGAAAAGCATAAAATCTTGCGCGGGTGGACGAATGCGTTTTTGCACAGCAACTGAAAAGTACAATGCAAGGTGGAGGACGTTCCGTCCCGCTGCACATGGATTCGCCCGGATGCATGAACGTTTACGTATCTGCATATTGTAACTTATTTGGGCCGGTTTTGCAATGTCTGCACATGAATCAATTCTGTCCGCTGCAACATACCGGTGGGCTGTACACATGGCAGGAACAGGCCGTAAAGATCATTTGCCCGGCATTCCAGTTCATAGACATGCCGGGCAAATGTGCCCAGTCTGGCCATATCGGCATGTCGTGTGACAATCGGCAGGCTGCCGGTTTGTCCGGCACGGCGCAAAATATCGCGCCCGCGCGGGCCGATGCCCAGTATCCGCAGATATGGAGGAGGAGCCGCCGTGTGGGTGCGGGAAAGGCCGAGGAATGCACCCCAGACCACACGGCGCACCCGTGCAAGGGTATATCGCTTGGACTTGATGGCGGAAAACAATGGTTCCAGTCCGCTTGCACGGTGCACGGCGGAGAGCAGACGGTTTTCCAAGCCTTCGGATACATCCGGTACCCGTGCCAATGCGGCCGCGTCCAGACAACGTAAACGTGCCAGCACAGCGCGCTCGGCGTAAGCGGCGCGATAGGGAGCAGCTCCAGCCGCAAGCGCCCGGCGGTAAAGTACAGCGGCTTGTTCCGGCACACACGCCAGCGCTTTTTCCTCCCGTCCCGCAGTTAGCAGAGCGCGAACCTGTGCCGCACTGGAAAAACCGGCCTCCTCTCCCACCGTGTCGTGCCCTGCAAAGACACGGCGAATAGCAAACGGGTTAAACGGTGCTTTCAGTTTGGCGCAGGCATTCAAATAGGCGAGGGCAAGGGTGTCGTTCGGACGGGAAAGCGGTGAGATGTCGGCTTGCGGGAACAATATGTGAACGGCGTTCTGCCGTGCTCTCGGAAAAGAGCAGCCCGCGGCAAGTGCATCTGCAAAAGCACTGCTGCCATCCACTTCGTTTAACATCCGTACGCATTCAGTCAGTTTGTCCGTGTCTCCTGTTTCACTGCCAAACACCAGCCGATCCACGCACCCCAATGCTTTCAACAATGAGATCGCACCGGCCGCAAACGTGTCTGCCGCCGCCATAGCCCATGGCAGCGGCAGTTCGACCACCAAATCCGCTCCCGCGTGCAGGGCGGCTGCACAGCGCGTTGTGGGGGACATGCAAGCTGGTTCACCCCGCTGGGTAAAACAACCACTCATGACCACGGCCACAGCGTCGGCGCCTGTGCGGCGCGCTTCCCGCAGCAAATGGGCATGACCATTGTGAAACGGGTTGAATTCCGCAATCACACCTGCTACCTGCATTCTGCCACCCCTCTTATTTCTTCGGATTATCCTGAAAATTGCTTTGCTCCGCGCGTGGTTGGGGGCCTGGTGTTTGCATCAGATGCCTTCACGTCGCAACCAGAGATAGCATTGTGAGCGTTTTCCATCAAAAATCATCACAAAATATACATAATCCTGCATACTACTTGCAACTGCATTCTCTACCTTATATAATAGTACATGTTGTGTTAGCATTGCAATGCCTTATTTTATGATGCAGGGGGATCACATATGAAAATTTTGGTTATCAACGCAGGAAGTTCTTCCTTGAAATACCAACTGATTGACATGGTCAGCAAAAATGTATTGGCAAAGGGAAACTGTGAGCGTATTGGCATCGACGGACGCTTCAAGCACCAAACAGGTGACGGGCGGAAATTTGAACGCGAAATGCCGTTGCCGGATCATCGCGTCGCATTCAAGCTGGTCATTGAAACGCTGACCAGCGGTGAAGGCGCCGTGATCGAGAGTATCAAAGAGATCTCAGCGGTGGGACATCGCGTTGTACATGGCGGCGATAAATTTACACAGTCCGTGCTTGTGACCGATGAGGTTTTGCGGGAATTCCAGGGGGTCATCAATTTTGCCCCACTGCACAATCCGCCCGCACTCAGTGGTATCGAGGCCTGCCGGGATACATTGGGCAAAGAGATTCCCAATGTTATGGTGTTCGATACCGCCTTCCATCAGACCATGCCGCCGCACGCATATACGTTTGGCGTACCGTATAAATACTATGAGAAATACCGTGTCCGCCGCTATGGCGCGCATGGTACGTCCCACCGCTATGTGAGCCTGCGTTGTGCGGAACTTCTGGGTAAAAAGCCCGAAGACACCAAAATTGTTACCTGCCATCTGGGCAACGGCTCTTCCATTTCAGCGGTGGACGCAGGTAAATGTGTGGATACCAGCATGGGCTTTACCCCGCTTGGCGGCATTATTATGGGTACCCGCAGCGGTGATCTGGACCCGTCTGTTGTCACATTTATCATGGAAAAAGAGGGCATCAGCCCGCGCGACATGGAGCAGCTTCTCAATAAAGAATCCGGTTTTATTGGCATCTCCGGTATCTCCAGTGACGATCGTGATTTGGAAGAGGCCACGGCAAAAGGCATTGAGCGCTCTAAAATTGCACAGGATGCCCAGCGTTATCAAATTAAAAAATATGTGGGTGCTTACGCGGCTGCAATGGGCGGCATTGATGCACTGGTATTCACCGGTGGCATCGGTGAAAATTCCTGCTTGCTGCGCGCAGCGGTGTGCGAGAATATGGAATACCTCGGCATTGAGATGGATGCGGCAAAGAATGACACGACTATCCGCGGCAAAGAGGGCGATATTTCCGTTCCCGGCACAAAAACCCGTGTGTATGTCATCCCAACTAATGAAGAATATATGATTGCGGTGGATACCAAGACCATCGTGGAAGGTTAATCCTGTTTGATTTTCAAATAGGTACGAAAAAGCGACGTTCCTGTGAGGCGGAACGTCGCTTTTTTGCGTCCTGTTTGCGTAAGATACGTCTCATATGCCAGTACGCGTAAAATCCGAAATCATTTGCCTTATGAGGTGTGTTTTGCCTCCACAATTTCACGTTCGCGAAACAGCAGGGAAATGCACCAAATGCCTGCGATGGCTACCAGCGTAAAGATGATCCGGCTGACGGCCGAACCAGCACCGCCGAAAGCCCAACCGACCACGTCAAAATTGAAAATGCCGACGCTGCCCCAGTTGAGCGCGCCTATAATCACCAGCAATAAGGCGATTCTGTCCAGCATGAAAATCAACTCCCTTTTATTTGCGGTTTTACAACGCGCAAAGCCGTTGCAAAACAACCCACAATGTCCGTGCAGTTTTCCGGTATGAAAGACAGCACACAGTCATGCATAGATTTAAAAAGCAGATGAAGCATACGGCTATCATCCGCTTTCGCAAATAGTATGGACGTAAAGGAACAGATTATGCGTTATGCCGGACAGATCAATTATTCATGTATTGGAATGGAGTTTTGGTTTAAACAATATACTTTTAAAAAATATTTGGAAACGCACCGCGTTTTTTGCGGGAATAATCATATTGAATGGCAGGACAGTGCATTCAGTTTTCCGTCTCGCAGTTTGCTTTTTCTTGCAACAGATCGCGTATCTCGGTCAAAACCACCAATGAAGGGTCGGGCTTTGGAGCTTCCACTTTTTTTTGGTGCAAACGTGTGATGGCTTTGACCATCAAAAAAATACAGAACGCAATTATGAGGAAGTTGATAACGGCTTGTAAAAAGGAACCGTATGAAATTACAATCTTGGAGGAGCCCGGAATGCCTCGGATGACCAGTTTTAAATCGGTTATATTGATTTGACCGAACACGATGCTGAGCAATGGCATTAAGATATCTTTTACCAGTGAATTGACAATTGCGCTGAACGCTGCGCCTATGATAACACCAATTGCTAAATCAAATGCATTGCCTTTCACAGCAAAATCCCGGAATTCCTGTATGAACTTTTTCATGGTTTATCCTCCGCTATTTGTTTTTATGCGTAT